>DATNQS010000737.1:0-4287 GCA_036703925.1 Candidatus Sericytochromatia bacterium | reverse complement strand
TTGCACCCACAACATTTTGTCTAGTTTTGACTGAAGTTTTATCAGTCTGCTTGAATGAGGTACTAAATCCTTAGAATTGAGTAGCCTCAGATTTGCTAATAAGGCGCTTTACTAACAAGGTAAAGCGAAACGCTGGGGTAGAGAACCTATTGGAGGGTAGAACAAGCTGTGAGTGTTGTAGAAATTTTTCAAAAGGGTGGTATGACGATGCTGCCCTTACTTTTTCTCTCAATTCTGGCACTAAGTGTCATTATTGAGCGGGTCTGGTTCTGGACGAGTGTGCTGCTTAAGGAGCGTGAAATTGTCAATCGTGTACTGGATGCAGCGCGGCGGGACTGGGGCACCGCTAAGGATATTGCACAACAGGCGCATGAGCAACCGATCGGGCGGTTTCTCTACAATCCACTACAGCTTGAGAATGCCGATCCAGAGATGTTTCGGTTGGCGTTAGAGACAACAGCCGACGAGGAACTGTCGTCAATGCGTCGGGGCGACAAGGTGCTGGAAGCAGTGATTGCACTGTCTCCTTTATTGGGGCTGCTGGGCACGGTGCTTGGGCTGATTATTTCGTTAGGGTCAATCCGCATTGGTGATATTGGCACTGCCTCAACGGCGGGCGTGACGACAGGAATTGGTGAAGCCCTTATTAGTACAGCCGCCGGGCTAGTCGTTGCGATTTTGAGTCTGGTCTTTTATCGCCTGTTTCAAGGTCTCTTGTTTAATCAGGTGAAGATCTTTCGCAAAGCTGGGAATGATTTAGAGCTGCTTTACCGTCAGTACTGGCTAGAGCAGAGGAGTAAGCACTTGTAGAGCCAGCGTGTTTGCGATACAGGGTAAGAATATGGTTTCTCTAAGGACTAGACATGAAGATTAACCTTGACACACCAGCAGAGGAAGTCCAGATTCAAATTATTCCGTTGATTGATGTCATCTTCTGCATTCTGACGTTTTTTATTTTGGCGGCGCTCCAGCTTACTCGTCAGCAAGGTATCAACATTGATCTACCGACCGCTACAACTGGCACGACACAGATGCGGCAGATGTTAGTGGTAACGGTAAATGCGACGGGGCAAACGTTTATTGATAAACAATTGATCGATCGCGCGCAGCTTTACCAGCAGCTACAGGATTATCGCCAGAAAAACCCGGCTGGGCTACTAGTGCTAAATGCTTCACAGACAGCGTTTTATAACGATGTGGTGCAAGTTTTGGATGTGATGCGGCAAGTCGGGGGCGATCGAGTTGCACTGGCGACCCAACCGGCTGAAGCTAATCAGCCTCCTGGCTCAATGCCTGCTCCCACAGCTACCCCCAACACTGTTGCGCCGACACCTGATCCATTTAGCATTTTTGGTACACCAAATCCCAATCAAACGCTTGATCCAGGGCAGTACCAATTCCCGCCTGCGTCTGGACAACCGTCTGGTAGTGGTGTTCCTGGCACTCCTGCACCAAGTCCAACCCCCTGAAGAAGCGATCCCTGGTTTTTAGCAGTTAGGGATCTAAAGAGTTAGGATTCAAGCGCTAATCTGTTCCTTTGTGTTGAGGTAAGGTTCTTACTCTTGGTACACATCCTTGCAGCCTGTTATCAGTAATGTTTGAGTATCGGTGAGCTAACAAGTCTTGCCGCCAAACTAGCTGAGAGGTCACGTGTGATGAATAACGACAACCTTAGAAAAACTAATGAGCCTGATGCCAATCTCGATCCCCTGACAGGTCAGACAGGTGCTCATCCAGTTGGTACTGGTGTTGGCGCTGCTGGAGCAGGCGCTGCTGGGGCGGCAATTGGTGGTGCAGTCGGTGGACCAGTTGGTGCCGTAGTCGGCGCAGTAGTGGGTGCCGTTAGTGGTGGGCTAGCAGGTAAAGGTGTAGCTGAACGGGTTAACCCTACGGTTGAAGATGCTTACTGGCGTGAAAACTATGCGTCTCGCCCTTACGTTGAGTCAGACCACGACTATACTGACTATGAACCTGCCTATCGCACTGGTTACGAAGGTTATTCAAGCCATGCTGATCGCGGCTTGACGTATGATCAGGCTGAACCAACTCTGCGCCAAAGTTATGAGGAACGTCATGGTGGCAAGGGTCTCGCATGGGAAAAGGCAAAGCACGCTACTCGTGATGCATGGGATCGAGCAGAACGGGCAATTCCCGGTGACGCAGATCATGATGGTAAATAGAACGTCGTTTAACGATCGTAATTAATGAATAACCCCCGCTAATAGCGGATCGCTGTTAAGCAAAAGACTACTAAACCTCAGTGCGTTTAGTAGTCTTTTTGTTGGGTGTTAAAAACAGCTTGCCCCTACTATTATTGCTTTTGCAGCTCTTTAGGGTACTTAATCTCGCAAACTGCCCACTTAAACATCTGAATAAAATTTCTAATCGTATCTTTATTAACTACATTAAGAAACGTTTCGGCACATAGGTACTCCTAAGACGATCGCTATGTCTACTTTGGGCTGTTGCCATACTAGCGACAGTGCCTAGATAACAAAAAGCCAGTCGTTTTTTTTCTACGTTTCGTTGAGACATTACCCAATTGAGTTTGGTGGAGGAGTAACCGATGGCGATTTCTCGAGTTAAGCATCAAGCTCTAAAAGGCTTTAAGCGGCAACTTCGTCTTCGTACGGCTACGTTAGTGCTTTTTGGTACGGTCATGCTGGCAGCGGGAGTTTGCGCTGCCAGGTTTGCCAGAGAAGGTAGCATCGATCGCATCTTTGCTCAACTGCATTGACTGCGAGACTTTCCACCGTTATGGGTGGGTGTGCCAATGCTGGCTATGCAGTACCTACTGGCACCAACAGTTATCCTCTGGCTAGTCTCTTTAGGGGTCATGCAGTATCTCCAGAACCGCGCCGTTAGCCGCGGACGATTGTGGTCGGCATTTTATTGACGTTGACGTTTCGGTCCATTGCATGGCGATCGCTGGCAACCCTCAACCTTGCCGATCCTCTCAATGGCGTGTTTAGTCTGGGCTTATTTCTGTTAGAGATGCTTATGTTAGCCGATGGCATCATTCAACTTTTTTGATGCTGCGGATTAAAGATCGCCGTCGCGAAGCTGATCTAGAAGGCTTGTTGATCTGGTTTGCCAGCGTTTCGTGCGTCACGTTTTTTCGTGGCTTAACCACCACTCACGATCGACATTGCTCTCAGATAGCTATTCACTTGTGTTAACGTTTCCCCTGGCAATGACGGTGATTCAAGCCATGCTGAGTCCCTTCTCCTAGGATTTCAACGTGACACCAAAGGGTACTGCAAGCGATCGTATTCCTTTAACTGGAACCTGGCATTACCCCTTATCGTACTGCAGGGCTGATCTAACAGCCGTAGAAAATAGAACCTAGAGGTGTTATTTCACAGAACCTGTGGTCGCATGAGTCTGATAGAGCATCTGCAAACGGTTCGGGATTTCCGTCCGCAACCGGAGGATCCGTTGTAGGTCATGTTGCTTCTTGTCCTAATGGGCACGATGAGTGGTTGCACAGGCTACCGCCCGCTCACCGACTTTGTGATTCGACATCAAACGGAGTTGTTGTCGAGGTTGGGGTTGCCCAGGCAACGCCTGCCAAGTTTATCGACGCTCCGGCGAATCAGGGTACGGGTCGATTTTGAGTCGTTCACGCAAGCGTTCAACGCTGGGGCACAAGAGCGTTTTGCGCCAGCACCCGGTGCGCAACTGGCAATCGCTGGCAAGAGCATCAAAGCTAGTGTGCGGGACTATGAGCAGTCGTATCAAGATTTTGTCAGTGTAGTGTCCGCGTTTAGTGTGGCGCAAGGTGTCGTCGTTGGGTTAGAGACGATGCGGAACCAGCAAACCAGTGAGATTAAAACCGTTGAGGTGTTACTGGAAACACTCCAACTCAAGGGTGTGTGCTTTAGTCTGGATGCCTTGCACACCCCCAAAAACAGTGGCGCAAATCATTCACAGTCGCAATGACTATCTGCTTGCCGTCAAAGGCCATCAACCAAAGCTCTTTGAGCAGTTGCAGACTCAGTTTGAGCACGCCCAAAGCCCAACTGTAGACAGGCAAACAGCACAGACCCGTGACCGTCAAACCCAACGCACGGTGAGTATCTTAGACTGTGTTGCCAAGCTTGGGCCGCAGTGGGTAGGCGTGCAACGAATCATTTGAGTGAAATTGGTGGGCACCAGAGCCAACCGACCCTTCAGCGAAACGATGTTCTACATCAGTTGTCTAACGCTGGATGCCGCAGGCTTTGCCCAACGCAGCCGTCAACATTGGCACCTTGAAAAGCGGCTGCATTGGGTCAAAGATGTTGT
>DATNQS010000736.1:0-2115 GCA_036703925.1 Candidatus Sericytochromatia bacterium | reverse complement strand
GATGAAAGGAAATGTGAACATGACCCTGTTTTAGCTTTCAGCTTTTAGCTTTCAGCCTTAAATCCTACACTGACCGTCGATCGCTGACTGCTGACCGCTGACCACTGACCGCTAATTAGCAGCCTCACTAGCAGATTCAATGGCTTGACATTGGGTGCAAAGCCCAAAAAATTCCAGCATATGATAGTAGATTTTGAACTGATACGACTGGTTCAACTGCGCCTCCAACTCATGCACCGGGCACGCATCGATCGGAATTGAGCCTCCACACTGTAAGCACGTCAGGTGATGTTGATCTTCCTGCACTAGACTGTAAAGCGATTCACCACCTGCCATCGTCCGCGCCTGTACCGCACCCTCCAGCTTAAGAGACTCCAGGGCGCGATACACCGTCGCCAGCCCCATTGCCTGGTCACGGTTTCGCAGCTCAACAAACAAATCCTGCGCTGAAATTGCCTGATCAAGGTTTTTGAGGATGCTGATAATCCGTTCCTGGCTGCGAGTACGACTGGCTTTCATAGGAGAGGTGAGGAGAGAGGAGTCAGGGGGAGGAGGGGGGGAAGTTTTGAGTTTTGAGTTTTGAGTTTTGAGTTTTGTCTTCTACCTTCCGCTTTTGCCTTTTGCCTTCTGCCTTTTGCCTTTTTTGCCTTCTGCCTTCTGCCTGCGGTAGCATCAGTAACGTCAAGACTATGACAGGAAGCAACTGTGACTCAGACGTATCAAGCTCAAATCTATGTTACTCTGCGATCGTCAGTTCTCGATCCAGCCGGAACGGCGGTGCAGTCTGGGTTAAAGCATCTGGGGTACGAGAATGTGGCACAGATCAGAATCGGCAAATACATCGAACTAACATTAGACGCAGCGAACGAAGAAGCGGCGCGTGAACAGATCGCTCGCATCTGCGACCAACTACTGGCAAACCCAGTCATTGAGAATTATCGGTTTGACTTGCAGGCAACACCTAAACCTATGAACATAAATGCATAGATTCTGATGCTGAGTATAGCTTGCTTCTGCCGTCGGTTCGCTGAAGCGGCCATTCATTCCCACCCTGTTGGTTCGTTGGCGCTGCGCGGTTGCAAGGTAGCAGTTTCAACATTAAAGGTGTTGCCCATCGTAGCGACGCGATCGCCCAGCACGAGCTTTCGCCCACGCCGCGTTTCTACTGCACCGTTGACCTTCACTTCGCCTGCCTGGATCAGCAGCTTTGCCTGCCCTCCAGACTGCACCATCCCCACAACCTTCAAAAATTGGTCTAGCTTGATTGTGCCTGTCGCTATCATGCGCTGTCCTGTTGAATAACCAACCATCTTCTACCGTAACCCATCCTGCTTTGTTGCTGCCAACGCTCCTGTAGCGTCTTAAACAGCGGTCAGCAGATAGTCGATCGCGGCTTGGGCAATGGTTTCATTGCCATCAGTGAGAACGGGCTGCGATCGCGCAGGCTGCAACGGCTGGTGTAGAAAATCCCAGTTGCCTTCAAAAAACTCAGACGGCGTAAGAATTTGCGAGGGTACATAGTCCTGAATGCCATCCAGCAAAATGGCGGCTTCGGCAAAATCATCACGGGTGATCGAGACGATCGGTGTACCCAACCGACATGCTTCCGCAAACGTGCTGTAGCCCGGTTTAGAGAGCAGCCGTCCACACACAGGCATCAGATCGACGGGGCGATAGTGGTTGTCGGTGATTTTGACCAAGTTTGGTAAGTCTGGAGCATTGCGATCGAAGGTCAGGAACTGCCAGTCGGAAAACTGCTGCAAATTTTGGTAGGGAATTTCGTTTAGCCCCAAGCCGCCAAACGTCATCAAAACCGTGCGGTCATGGCTTGCCGTTAGCCCAAACGTTTCTCGCAGTTGAGCCACACTGTAGCGCGGGGAACCGCCCGTTAAGACCACATCCTGGATCACCGGGAAGGCGCTCATCGGCTCATGCAGCGGCAGGCGAAACAGGCGATCGCACTTGCTGAAGCACTCGGCGATCCAATCTGCCATGTCTAAGAACTCACCGCCCCACGGACGATAGATAAAGTCCCAGCCAAAGTTGCTCATCATCCAGCAGGGCACCTGAGTCGCCTTTGCCAGCAAGGTAGCGATCGGTGGAATATCCGCCAAA
>DATNQS010000735.1:0-2307 GCA_036703925.1 Candidatus Sericytochromatia bacterium | reverse complement strand
CTTGCCCGTATTCCCGAAATGTTCGATCGCGTTGAAACGCTCGATCGCCTCTGCCTCATCAGCGGCGGTCACGTCAGGAATCTATTGGGTTTGTTGCGTAACTGCGTCCAGCGAGGCGATCCACCTTTTTCGCGCGATGCAGTAGAACACGTTATTCGCGGACAGCGTGACGCACTGGTCAGGACGATTGATGATCAAGAATGGGCGCTCATCCTCCAGGTGGTAGAACAACAGAGCGCACGTGGCGAAGTGGAGTATCAAACGCTCCTCCGCAGCATGTTTATGTTTGAGTACCAGGATCAACAAGGCGGCTGGTTTGGCATTAATCCCATGCTGGTAGAGACAAAGCGGTATCAAACGTGGGCAGAGGGGAGAGGTGTGAGGGGTGAAGAGGTGAAGGGGTGAGAAGGCGAGGCAGGATGTAACGTACAACAATAGGGCTTTAGGCTATGAGCACGACTCCGCGACCGCGACCGGAAGCCTATGTGGAGAATGATCGATCGCTGGATACCCTCATTCGCGCTATTACGCTATCGCGGCATCAGTTTGCGCTGATTTTGGTGCGCTGCAACTACACCAAACTGCGCGATCACTTGATGCAGCAGTTCAAAAAAACCTGTCCGTTTCCTATCCGTGAATACACCCTGCCTGAATCGGCAAAGACGCTTTATACAAGCATTCGGATGGAGATGAAGGATGACGAGCAGGTGTATGGGGCGGCTACGGAGGCAGGGGAGCAAGAAGGCACGGAACCCGATCGGGCTTGGCACAGTGATGCTCAAAGCTCAGAAGCGCAAAGTGCTGCCAACGCTAACACAACGCCTGACGCGCAACCCCTGTCTTCCGGCGATCCGTCCCCACGCTGCCAGCCGCCGAACGCTCTGATGGTTTACGGGTTAGAGTCCGTCACGGCGATCGATCAGGTTCTATTAGCGACCAATCTGGTGCGCGAGGAGTTGAGCAAAAAGTTTCCGTTTCCGCTGGTGCTGTGGATCAACGATCGCATTCTGGCAAAGCTCGATCGGCTGGCACCTGATCTCAAAAGTTGGGCAGGCAATACGGTTATCTCGTTTGATGTGGCGGCAGAGGATGTGGTGGAAGGCTTGCGGCAGCACACCGATCGTCTCTTTGCGTCCATCTTGGATGCGGGTGATGAGCAGTTTTTACCCAACTGGGCGCTGCTGCAACTGGGCAATACTGGTACGTGGGGTACGAATTCACTCCGACGTACTGAGCTAGAATTTGCCCTTGATCGCGTGCTGACCAGTGGTCAAACCTTTGATCCTGCGCTTCAGGCTAGTCTCGACTTTTTGTTAGGGCAGGATGCTCACGCGCAAGGAGAGCTGGAAACGGCACGCCTCTGTTACGAACACAGCTTGAAGTTCTGGCGAGCGGAAAGCAAGCGGCAGCAAGCGCAAAAGTTGTCAGAGTCCTTTGTTTTGCTGCCTTCTGCTAGAGAACGATCGGCGTGTGTACTGGTTTACCTGGGGCTATGGTGGCGATCGCAGGCAATGCAACAGCGCACCGCCTATACCAACGCCTGCCAGCAAGCACGCAACTATTTTCGGCGCGGTCTGGAAGTTTTTGAGCAAGCCAATCGTCAGGATCTTGTAGCGCGGTTCATTATCCCGCAAGCAGAGACGTTGCAAAAGCTGCAACAGTGGCACGAACTTGAAGCATTGGCAAAAAAAGCGCTAGTGTTGCACAAGCTCTACGCCGATCCCGTTCGGCAGGCTCGTGATCACGGCTTTTTGGCAGAAGTGGCGCTTGCACAGTCTGCTTGGATCGAGGCAAAGCAACAGGCAGAAACCGCACTCCAAATTTTGGCGACTACTGCTGCGACGATCGAGCAAGTAGCAGATCCGCCACCCAATCCTCATCTTGAATTCAGCCTGGAGATGGCGCGACGGTATCATCAGGGCTGGTATTTGCTACTACTGGGCAGAGCCGAAGCAAGTCTGGGACAGATCGAAGCCGCGATCGCTCATCTAGAAGCAGCGCAGAACCAAACTTACCCACTGGATGATCCCCAGCTTTATATCAACATCCTGCGGCATCTACGCGAGCTTTACTTTCAGCAAGGGCGCTACCTGAAAGCGTTTTACACGAAGCAAACGCGACGATCGCTGGAGCATCAGTATGGGTTTCGCGCCTTTGTTGGAGCACTGCGCTTAGAACCCCAGCAACCTCTGCCAGCCTTGCTACCTGGGCAACCCCTGCCCGAAAGTCCCTTAGCGCTAGAGATTAAAGCCTCTGGTCGTCAACAAGATGTCGATCGCCTGGTTGCCCGCATGGGACGCAACGACT
>DATNQS010000734.1:0-3472 GCA_036703925.1 Candidatus Sericytochromatia bacterium | reverse complement strand
TCCATATCTTGAAGCGAGGCAGCGCAAATTTTCCAGTCCAGACGGTCAATATCACTCTCCGCCATTCTGACGATCGTTGCCAACACAAGCTGAATCAATTCTCCATGCTGTGAATTTGGTAAACGATCGAGCAAACGCAGCACATCGGCATGAAGCGATTCAGATGGGTTTGATGACAGAGATGAAGCCATGAATTCCTCCAACAGCCAGCATCCTATTCTATCGAGATTACAGCGACCCTCGTTCAGTAAATAGACTAAAAACGCCGCAAGAACAGATTTCCTGCGGCGTTTATGCCATGTGCTTGATAATCGCTCGCAGTTTGGTGAAGTAAATTCTACTTATTCACCAGTTTCTTATGACCAAGCAATCAGAGCTTAGAAACAAGAAATGACCGCGTGTAGAGTCTGAAATGGTTGCCCATGAGCGCTCATGTCCATTTGTCCAGACTTAGTCAGGACTTTGCCTATCCAAATTAAAGGTATTTTTCTAACGTATTCGACAAAGTGGTTTTTGGTACTGCACCAACCACCATATCAACACGCTGTCCGCCCTTAAAGATCATCAGCGTGGGGATGCTACGGATGCCATACTGGCTAGCAACGCTAGGATTTTCGTCAGTATTGAGCTTTACGACCTTTACCTGACCATCATACTGAGCAGCGATTTCGTCGACGATCGGAGCCACCATACGACAAGGACCGCACCAGGGTGCCCAAAAATCGACTAAAACTGGAATCTCGCTCTCAAGAACATCTTGTTTAAAAGAAGAATCCGTCACTTGCACTGCTGCTGCCATTCTAGGAATCCTTGCCTACATCGTTATCCCGAAATTCTACCATAGCGATAACTGTTACCCTTGATGCAAGTGCACACTTATTTAGACATAATTTTTGATGTTTTGTCAGTAGTGCCTTAAAAAGGAACCGCCCGAACAAACGTTCAGGCGGAATGTGGTGTGAGGAGTGAACGGAAACTTGCGTCTCCGCTACTTTTATTGTAGACGACCCTTTATTTTTTTCCAGTCATTCTTAAGCTGTAGGGAAAAAGTCTTAAGAATCGTACTGTCTATCGCTGCTAGCTAGTTGCCCCGAATCTGATTGATGCGATCGCGAACCCGCTTTTCTTCTACAATTTGTCCACTCGCCTTGTACAGATCGGCAGCCCGCAGCAAGGAAAGAAGACTGCCTCGGATTTCTCCTTCAGCCAGTTGTTTGCGGGCAATTGCCTCGTAGTCGGCTGGGAGTTGTGGTGAGGGTTGTAGCGCCACTGGTAGCTGACTTCTACTGACGGTTCCCTTGATGCTGGGCGTTGCCTCTGTAATAAAGAGGCGGCTAGGAAAGGTTGTGAAGGTGCTGCCATCCCAACTGGCAACCCGTCCCACAATGCAGATCGGACCTTCATCGACTTGAATGCCCCAATCGCTGCTGTAGTTATCGGTGCCTAGCAAATAGCTTTCGCCAGGTTCAGCATACCAATATTTAAAGACTCGCTTTGGTGCATCAGGATGATAGAGCGAGATGAGCGTTGCATTTTCGGTGTTGTTAATCACCTTGATCGGTCCCACTCTGCCATCAAACAACCCTGTAGTGATCCGCTGTGGCTGTGCTCCAGGTTCGTAGGAGGCGGTGCATTGCGCCTGCGCACGTAGTGGAGCCGTGGCAAGCATAACCAAGATGGTCGCTGGCAGCAGGCTGCGTATAACGTTGTTCGTTTGGACAAGTGTGAAATTTTTTACAACAGAAGACGGCTGGGAAGAACACCTAGCTGGAGGAAAATCCTTTTTGTCAGTCATTTTTGCCTTCGTGAACACGATCAGCAGCATAGAAACTACTGTGACTCACCGATCGCTCATCCCTCCAAGGGGCTTCGGTTTACCTGTACCTTACTCTAGCTGCCAACTCCTTTTTACAGAAAAAGCGATCGCCATCAGGATTCTACAGCCCCGCTTTAAGAGAGTTTCACATCGCTGGCTGCCAAGAGCGCGTAGCATCGCCAGAGCTTCATACTGTTTAAAGAAACAGAACCCTACAGCGCCACCAATCGGTTTCAGGGCAATCGCTGTAGGGCTTGTCTGCTTAACGTTATCTGCCTAACGTTTAGAGGTGGCTTCCTTACTGGTATGGGTCGAGCTATCAGATTCAGCATCGGGACCACCTGCGATCGCGGGCTTATAGGGTCCACGACGGTAACGTGCTTCAGCCGTTTTGATCACGATATAAAGGATTGGCACAATAAAGAGACTGAGGACGGTAGCAACGCACATCCCGCCAATGATTGCTGTTCCCAGAGATTGGCGGGCACCCGCCCCCGCCCCCGTAGCAATAAAGAGCGGTAGGGCACCAATCACCGTAGAAATTGCCGTCATTAAAATCGGTCGTAGCCGTTCTTGCGATGCTTCCACTGCTGCTTTTGTAATGCTCCACCCTTGTTCATAAAGTTGGTTGGCAAATTCCACGATGAGAATACCGTTTTTACTTGCCATACCAATCAGCATGACAAAGCCAATCTGGGTGTAGACATCATTTGCTGTACCACGTAGTAAGAGCGCAATCAACGCACCCAGAATTGCCAGCGGTACCGTCAGCAGAATGATGAATGGATCGATATAGCTCTCATACTGAGCTGCCAGCGTCAGATAAACAAAAACAATCCCCAGCGCAAAGATAAAGATGGCGCTGCCGCCTGCCTCAATTTCTTCTAGCGATAACCCAGACCATTGATAACCAAAGCCCTTGGGTAGTGTTTCTTTTGCCACTGCTTCCATTGCTTGTAGCGCCTGCCCAGAACTAACGCCTGGTGCAGGTGCACCAGTGATTTCGACGGAGCGAAACAGATTGTAGTGAGTAATGATGGACGGACCGATCGTCTGAGTAATGGTCACCAGGTTACTGAGCGGAATCATCTTGCCCGTTTGCGATCGCACGTAGAGCCGCTTAATATCTTCGGGGTTTGAGCGAAATTGCTGATCTGCCTGGACATAGACCCGATAGGTGCGTTCAAACTGGTTGAAATCATTGACATAGGTAGAACCTAGCGCCGTTTGCAGCGTGTTGAAAATATCCTGTAGTGGCACCTGAAGTTGGTTTGCGCGGGTGCGATCGACCTCTACCGAAATTTGGGGTGTGTTGGCATTAAACGTCGGTCGTAACCCGGTCAACTGAGCCTTATCTGGGGACGGATAGGTTGCAGCACGACCCAGGAATTTCTCAAGGTTCTGACCAATCACATCAAAGCCAACCCCGGTGCGGTCTTGCAGTTGAAAATCGAAACCACCAAAGTTACCGACACCTTGTAGGGCTGGCGGTGAGACAGGAATGACCGTCGCTTCTTTAATGCCTAGCATTTTGGGAAACAGTCCTGAGGGCTTAGGAAAAAAGCCACCAATAATGGACTTTACAGACTGATCAGCTTGACTACGTTCTTCCCAAGGCTTAAGGGTGGAAAAAATTAAGCCGTTGTTGGGGGTAGA
>DATNQS010000733.1:0-3555 GCA_036703925.1 Candidatus Sericytochromatia bacterium | reverse complement strand
AAGCCAGCAGGGACGGAAAGCTCGCCGTAGAGCAAGCCACCGGCATAGCGGAGAAAATCACGTTTGCGTTCAGATAGTAAAAAACTGTGATTGATGATTGCTAGCACTTCCCATGGCACCGCATCAAAGTAAGCTTCTGGTTCAGTACTCATGCCCAAGTCAGAAAGCATGGTGGCAAAGTAGGTAGAATGCTTGCGTGCTAATTTGCCAGCGCCGTATTCTTCGACCACCAGGCGAGTCAGGACGCTGTGAACCTCGTTTGCAACACCGCCCAGCATCCGAGAAAGCTGACTGGCTTCAATCAAACCGTCCAGCGAGGCAATCTCTAGCAGCTTGCGGTAGCCTGCAAGGGTCATTTCGTCTCGAAAGTAGCGTCCTGTGGCGGAAAGCTCAGGATCAAGGTCAGCAGCAACCCGATCGCGCAGGGCACTGACAACATCCAATTGCTTTAAGCTATCCACATCCAACTGAGCCAGTTCCCAGCGTTGCCAAGCCGCTTCAATCTGGTTGCGGATCGTTTGCAGATAGAGCGATCGCTCATTCTCATAGTTACTCAACGCATCGTACCAGAAGAACTTGAGACGGTTGATGCGGTAGAGCACGCGCTGCAAAAACCGATGCGCCTCGCCGGAATTGTAGACATCACCATAAGCCGCTATTAACGCCGCTGCCATCGCCTTCTCAAAAGACTGGCGCGTTGGCAACAACTGCTCTAAGTTTTCATCAAGAGCCGGGGTGTTAAGTAGAGTCAGAAATAGCTGTTCGGCTTCGCCATAGTTGGGTGCGGTTGCACATGTCAATGGATGATGTATGACTGCTGACGTTAAACGGTCTGACATTTCGCGGTCTGACATCTCTTGGTAACGGCGCATAAGGTTCGTTGAGTTTTTCCTGAATATCCCCTTATCGTGCTACTTTGCTGCCTAAACTTCATCTACTTGAGTAATAGATTCAACGGTCTACATACATATCTAGAGAGAGAATAGATCGCCTGTTGAATGCCTGTATAAGTTAAGCTCTCCGCACTTAGGAACGTGAGCACAAGATCCCTGGCTTCTTCAAGAAGTCGGGATCTAAACAGATAAATCTCACAACTCAAAGAGGATTGCTATATGTCAATTTTGTGATGAGGTGAACAAGTCAAAGGTGAGAAAGACACTGAAATTGCTACTCTACTCCTTACCGCTTCAATCCTTCACCTAGAGCCGATCGCCCGGTTTCTGTCCTAAGTACCAAACCAAGGCAGTAAACAAGGCAATGCCTACGCCATACTTCAGCACATCTGGCACCGCAGGATTGGGTGAGAAAAACCCTTCGATAATGCCAGCAATCACTAGCATAGGCACGATGCCGTAAACCAGTTGGACAGCCTGAATGCCATAGAGTTTGAGCGCCTCCGATCGCTTATAAATCCCTGGAAACAGTAGCGCTCTGGCAAGCAAGAAACCGGCACCACCCGCAAGAAAAATGGCAGGCAGTTCCAACGCTCCATGGGGAAACACAAACGCCCAGAACGGTAAGGCAAGGTTGTTTTGCCCGACCAATGTGCCGACCGTGCCAATCAAGGTGCCGTTGAGGAGCATGACAAAAGTGGTGAATAGTCCGCCTGTCATGCCGCCTGCGACTGCCCCGAACGAGACCTTGATGTTGTTGATCATAATATTGGTGGAGGCGAACGGCTCAATGCCGACGATCGACCCCATCCATAACTCACCACGATCGCGCACCTGCTCGATCATTGATGCTGGCACCACTAGCGCTAAAAAAGCAGGATCACGCCACGCTAACCACCACGAAACTAAGCCCGCGATGACGAATAAGCCTGTTGCTAGAGCAATGTAACCTCGCGACTGCTGTACAACGGCTGGAAACCCCCAGCGATAAAACAACCAGATGGCTTGCCATTCTTGACGACGCGACCCTTGATAGATTTGGGCATAGCTACGGGTTGCCAGCGTCTGCAAATCTTGCACAATAAGGTCGCCTACGTCATGAGTGCGGGCGCGTGCTAGGTCGGCGGCGGTCGATCGATACAAGCTGGCAAGTTGCCGGATTTCGTTGGCATCCAGTGCTCTTAAGCCTTGCTTTTCTGCTTTTTTGAGCAGGGTATCCAGTTCACCCCAACTGGGTTGCCGCCGCGCCAGCCAGCGCTGAATGTTCATAATCTGTGATATTTTCTGGGACCGTAGAAAGATAGTTTAGAATCGCGTCAACATCTATGCTCTGAATAGCCAAAGTGTAGCTCATGGCTTCTCCTTCCAATTCGTCTAGTTTCGTTCAGCCGCTCAGTGTTGGTAATGTCGTTAGCGCTGGGTTTCAGCTTTACAGTACTCACGCCAAGCAATATTTGACGATCGCCCTTTTCGCAACGCTATGGATTCTGCTGCCGTTTGCTGCGGTTATCCCAGTCGTTTTATTTTTTATCACAGCGCAAAACTACTATGCCACGCTGGGCTTGATCATTCCTGCCTTGATTGTGCTGCTTCTGTATGCCACTGCCAAATACCTGATGAATTTAGCGCTGATTGCACGTCTAGCGTTTGGCGAGTTAATCAACCAACCTGAATCGTTGAAGGATGCCCGTCGCTATGTGCGATCGCGTCAGTGGAGTTTTCTCATCTCGTCACTGCTGCTGGGCTTGATCGGTATGGGTGTTGCCATGGTCTTTTACCTGGTGCTGGCGATCGCCGTTGTGGGTTTGCTAAGTGCAGCGGGTGGGTTGTCGCTTTTCTCGAATCCATCACCAGAAGCACTGGCGGCAAACGGTGCTACACTCGTGCTTCTCGTTTTGCTGTTCTTGATCCTCCTTTTGGCGTTTTTCGTCTTTCTGTTCTGGTTTGCTGCCCGCTTTGTAGCGACTGAACTACCTCTGGCAGTGGAACCTGGAGTTACCGCAACGAAAACGATCGGTCGGATGTGGTCACTGACAAAAGGCAGTGCAGGGCGGATTGCCCTGATTCTGTTCATCACGTCTTTGGTGACAATGCCCATCCAACTGCTGGTACAGATTGGGATTAGTGCCACTAATGCGGTGATTGAAGCCGCTGGTTTTACGCCTGGTGATCCTAGCTACACCGCACTGTCTCTTTTAATCACGTATATTTTGAGCTTTGCCGTTTCGATCGTCGTTATTCCGCTGTGGCAGACCATTAAAGCGGTCATTTACTACGATCTGCGGAGCCGACGTGAAGGCTTGGGCTTACAGTTGCGCGATCGCGGTATACCCGATCCCGGCACACTCACCTAATCATGCTATGCGCTTCTTTAACCGGGTTTCTTTATCGACACCAGAAAGCATTGAGCTAGAGTTTACGCTGGCAGGTATCGGTAATCGCACGCTGGCGTTAGCGATTGACTACCAAATTCTGGGTCTGTTGCTGGTTGGCTTCTGGGCGATCTGGAGCGCGTTTAGCTTTGGACTGATGAGCTATCTGAGCCAAGCCACTTTCAACTATGCCTCAGCCCCACTCTGGCTTCTGGCGATCGCGCTACTGATCAGTTTCTTTCTGTTTACAGGCTACTTCGCTTTTTTTGAGGTCGTCTGGCAAGGGCAAA
>DATNQS010000732.1:0-2638 GCA_036703925.1 Candidatus Sericytochromatia bacterium | reverse complement strand
GTTGCTGGCGCGGGACTGCTTTGACTACGTAGCCTTGGGACACGTTCATCGCCATCAAGTGCTATGCGAACAGCCACCGATCGTCTATCCCGGTAGCATTGAGCGCGTTGATTTCAGTGAAGAGAAGGAAGACAAAGGCTTTGTGCTGGTCGCGCTGGAAAAAGGACAGACGACCTTCGAGTTTTGCCCTGTACCGGTTCGCGCCTTTCGCACGATCGAGGTGAATCTCTCTGCTTCTGAAACCCCTCAGGCGGAGCTACTGCAAGCGCTTAAGCCAGAAGTCCTTCAGGATGCCGTGGTGCGGTTGGTGTATCATCTGCAATCAGAGCAGCTTGACCACATTGACACCGTAGCGATCCATCAGGCACTCAGCCCTGCCCATAGCTACACCATTCACCCCGAATTAGTCAGTCAGTTTTCCCGCGCTCGGTTGCCTGAACTCGGTGTGGGCAGCAATATTGACCCCCTAGACGCGCTCAAAGCCTACCTGGTGAACCGAGAAGACCTGCAAGAAATTTCGGCTGAGATGCTGGATGTTGCCCAGAGTTTGCTGGCAGAAGAAGAACACGCATGGCTCAGTCAAGCTGAGTTGGTCTTTGAACTAGACGCGATCGTCCCTTTCCAACAAGAAACAGCCCAACCGCAAGAAACCCAGTTACGCCTACTGTGAGTCTGACGCACAAGCTCTCATCAAAAGAAGCCAACACGGAAGAGGATATAGAGACCCCAGGCAGCAGCGATCGTGCCCAAAATGGTAGACCAAATGGGATGTCCGCTTCGGCTCACGCGACCGCCTGCTGTACGAATTGTTTCTACGTCGATCCAGGGTGTGGCACCCCGCCGAAACCAGCCTGTAACGATGACATCTTGGTTTAGCAGCGCTGTTGGGCGCACGGCTTGGGTCAGCAGATTGCCGATCGGCCCCCAGGTGGATAACCAGTGCAATCGGACAATGCCTGTTGCGGTTTGCAGCAATAAATCCTGGCTCAGAAGGTTACTAAGGCTACGACGACCCAGTAGTTTGCCCTCTAACTGCACCGATCGACTATCGACAGGCACCTGGTCGGCAGGCAGCAGCAAGGTGATTAAAGAAGTACCTGCATGATTGGTTTTAGCGTTGGAGAACGACACATCCGGAAAGAGCGGGTTGATGCGAATAAAGGTGCCAATGCTAAACCCAATTAGCGGCAAACCGTGCAACAAGGCGCGATCGCCATACATCCATGACAGTTGGCTCAGGTTCGAGCGCATCCCGTACCAGCCCAGCGTCTCCAACAGATAGCCAAACACAAGACCGAAGACCAACCCAAAAAAGGGTGCGCCTTGCAGCAACAGTGTGCGCCATTGAGGAGCAGTCAGCTTTGTCTTCTGGTTGCTGTGTGCCCACTCCAGTTCAGTCTCTAGCTGCCAATGACGCGCATAGAGCGTGAGCAAGTGCAGCCGATCGCCCGTCGGTGGATGAGAGTTGTTAATCGCTAACCAGTTGCGGTAGGGGCTTGTCCGCTCCCATGCCAGCACAGACTCAATGGGCGCGTAGGGATAAACACTGCCGATCGTGGTTGCCGTACGCTGACCCAACGGCAGCAATAGATCAAACCCTTCTAGTAAGTAGCTCGTTTGTTTCTGGGTTTGGACTTCTTTTGCCGTGCCGATCGCAAGCTTCAGTAGGGCACGAGTGAAGCCGTTAGGATTGCCCGTTAGTTCCACCGCCACGCGATCGCTATAGTAGACTCGCTGGCGCGATAACCAGAGGCCCATCCACCGTAGTAAGGCATAAACTCCATAGCTAACTGCTGCGATGAGACTGGCTGAAAAGCGTGAAATGGCTGCTTGTTTGCGATCGCCCCAGACACTAACCTGCCAGTAGATTGTGTAAGGAATTTGCATCAGCACCATCACGAGCGACAGCAGCGGCACGTTAAAGCGGGAAATATGCCCTACTTCGCTAGCGTAGATCGTCGCAATTTCATCGTCTGCGAGTTGTTCTAGCAGTCCCTGGCTGACAACGGTGCGGGTCACACGAGGCAAGCAGCCATAGCTAAACGCGAGTGGTGCAGCCGTTGGCAACAGCCCCAGCGTTGGCATGGGAATGCCCTGCTGACGGCAAAAACGCTGTAGTGACTGGGCAGTTTCGGGGCTGTAGGTTGCCAGCTTACTTAACGTCAGTGGTTGCAGCCCATAGCCGGTGGACAGCAGTGCATCGAGCAGCCAGCGAGACGCGATGAAGAGAACCACTAGAAGTACCAAAACGGGTACAACGGGTGGACCGAAAATTTGACGCGGTATGTTAAGGAAGGGAATTGCAGTGAGCGCAATGCGGTAGTAAAACGCAGCGTGGTAAGCGATCGTCTGCACCATCCAGAACAACGCGATCGCCGTACCTGCCTGTAACAGCAGCAAGCGCAGTAGCTTGACTTTACCCAGTGATTTGCCTTGTTTAAGCCGCCCTGCCTGCCGCCAAACTGCCTGATAAAAAGACTGTGGCTCGTCTAACTCGGTCGGTTGCGACGGGTTACTAGCGATCGCGGCTGCCGTCACCTGTGGTCGTTTTTTGCCCGAAGAAACCGCAGCAGACTTTGCCTGGCTTACATTTGTTTGCCCTTTTAAAGAAACTGCTGTCTCTTCAGCGTTAGCAACC
>DATNQS010000731.1:0-3337 GCA_036703925.1 Candidatus Sericytochromatia bacterium | reverse complement strand
GTCTTCTACCCATTCCATCGCTTCCGAGCCAGGACGAAAATGCTCTGCTGCCGTTTCTAGTTGCTTTGCTAATAGGCGATCGCGCTCATCGGCAGGTAGCTTCAGAAAAGCACGGCGATCAAGAGCGTAGTTTTTCTCACTCAATGATTGAGCCACTTCCAGCAGTGAAGACAACTGCTCATCGGGTAATTGCTCAATCACAGACAACAATTCTTGACGAGTACTCATTGCAGGACACTCGAGGCTTTAGCCTTGATTATATCGGGAGTGGGCAAGTGAGTTGAATGGTTCGCAGCTTTCAACCATGAGGCAGTGCCTGTGAGGGAAACGATACGGCAAGCAACAAAACCTGAGCGGTAGCTTTCCGTTTATATATCCACGCTAAAAGAATACTTCATTGATACTCAATCAAAGACTGGAGCTACGAAACCGCCCTCTTTCCCTGATACGGATACACTGTCTACTTAGGGTTACTTTCGACGATCGGCAGCCTTTGCTATGTTAGGGTCAAATTTGAAGCAAATTTCTTTGAGCGATCGACGATGAAAGCCCTGCAAGAGTACACGATCGTCAGCCGACCTGATGACAACGGCACCTTTGTCGCCTACGTTCCTGCAATTTCAGGCTGTCATGCTTGGGGGCAAACGCTCAATGAAGCTCGTACGGCATTAGTCAACGTGTTTGACATGATCCAGGAAGAGTATCGAGAATCTGGACAACCCCTGCCTTATGATGTCGAATTAATCGTTGCTCATGCCAGCTAAAGCCAGTGAGTTAGCCAAAGTGGCACGAAAATTGGGCTTTGAGAAAGTGCGGCAGAAGGGAAGCCATGCTCGTTGGAAGCACCCAGACGGTTCAAGTACAATCTTCCGAGTCCAGAACTGCAATCGAGTGCAGCGATCGGAGAAGCTTTGAGGTGCATTTGCCGAGTGCTGCACAGAACGAATACGGTTGAAGTGTCGCGTCGTTCAGTTTGAGGGAGTGGTGATCGAGAGAGCGATCGTGCTACCGACTCATTTTGGTTATGGTGCGCTATGTCGCTGTGGAATCAAGCTAATCAAGGTGCGAAGGGCATGATTGACTGACTCAGTATCAGGGAAATACTCTCTCACATCAGGATCAAGCACGATTGTACCTGCTTCGGGGGTAAATTGTTGTTCCACTGTTGTGCCATCTGCCTGACGAATAGTGACAGTATGTCCTTGCCGATATGCTCGATAATGCTTTCCTCGCACGCCACCTGTGAAGTCATATTCAGGCAGCAAATCATCATCCAGTTCGTTTACATCAGCATCATGGTTGCTCATAAATCTTCCGTTCCTTTGGAGTCGCTTTGCGGCAACTGATCAGCCGAATTTTTGAAGCACGCTCTGTGTAAATAACAACAAGAACACGTCCTT
Source organism: Candidatus Sericytochromatia bacterium (assembly GCA_036703925.1). Taxonomy (GTDB): domain Bacteria; phylum Cyanobacteriota; class Cyanobacteriia; order Leptolyngbyales; family Leptolyngbyaceae; genus Stenomitos. Next base: position 1,937 of record DATNQS010000731.1, on the reverse strand, counting down.
CAGCCGATAAGCCAATATCAAGATAGCGCTCCTCATTGCTTGAATGCTCCGGGTCAGCAATCGTGATTGAAAGCGGATCGTTGAATACCGTCCTTGCTTCGTTAAAACTAATGCCATGCTTTCTGTAATTTATGGCAGCTTTGCGCTCATCCCATTCAAACTGTAGTGTCACAGAAGCGACATCCTTACCTCTCACCTCTGTTTGAATCGTAAGCGATCGCACCTTCCCATCACCCCTTAAAATCAGGGAATGCAAAAACCGCGATCGTCCGTCGAAATTCCTGCTTGTGCCTGGAGCCGTCCTCTTGGACTAGGTTGGGAGAAGCCCTATACCGTCCGCTATACCAGCAATCTAGACGATGGACCCTGGCATGGGATGCCCTTGGGTGGCTTTGGGGCGGGCTGCATTGGGCGATCGAGTGTAGAGAGCGATCACGTCAGGTTTTACCTGCACCAGTTTGAGATATGAAGCGCAGGATGAGAGAAGTTTGCGGTCGATGTAGGATAAAAGAGTCATTCAGCGTGGATAGATGGAATCCCAACAAAGCGATAGTACTTTCTTACAGGATGCTGAACTTTTGCAGGATGCTGAGGGACGCTTGCGGAGACTCTCGCCTGAACGATTGCGGGTTGTGAGCGACTTCCTGACCTATTTGGAAGAACGAGAAGAAAACGAAGCCACGGCTGAATTGCTCAACCTTCCTGGCTTTGAGACGGCTTTCCACGAAGCGGTAGAAGAGGCGGAAGCAGGGGAAGTCGTACCATTTAGCCAAGTTCGACGGTATGTATGAATTGGTCTTGACTCGTAAAGCCCAGAAGTTTTATGAGCAAGCCGATGAGTCGCTAGCTGAACGTCTCAATCGCTGCTTTGAGCAACTGCAAGCAAATCCCTACAATCATCCGAACATTAAGCGGCTCAGAGGCTCTCTTTCAGGTTGTGGGCGCTATCGAGTCGGTGATTGGCGAGTGGTTTATCGGGTCGATGAGGCCCAGCACAGCGTTACGGTTCTGCTGATTGCCCATCGTCGTGAGGTGTATCAATAACCAACGTCTAGAAGGCGATCGCACTTTCCCGTCACCCCTTAAAATCAGGGAATGCAAAAACCGCGATCGTCCGTCGAAATTCCTGCCTGTGCTTGGAGCCGTCCCATTGGGCTAGGTTGGGAGAAGCCCTATACCGTCCGCTATATCAGCAACCTGGATGATGGTCCCTGGCATGGGATGCCGCTGGGTGGTTTTGGGGCGGGCTGCATTGGGCGATCGCACCGTGGCGACTTTAACCTGTGGCACATCGACGGTGGCGAGCATATCTTCAAGCCGATGCCTGCGTGTCAGTTTAGTGTGTTTGAGCAAGTGGGCGATCGAACTCAGGCATATGCGCTTTGTACAGAACCGCCAGAGGATGGAACGTTAAAGGCGTGGCAGTGGTATCCGGCGAGTAGAGAGGCAGAAGGCAGGAGGCAGAAGGCAGAAGGAGAGAAACAGGGAGCCGGGGGAGCAGAGGGAGACACGGAAACAAAGAGTGCAGAACTCAAAACTCAAAAGTCAAAACTCTCTAGCGAAGCGACGCAAAGCGCTACTCAAAACTCTTCCTCCCCCTCTCACACTGGCACCTACCATGCACTGTATCCTCGCAGTTGGTTTATTTACGAGAATGTCTTTCAAGCAGAGCTAACCTGTGAGCAGTTTTCGCCGATTTGGGCGCATAACTATCAGGAGAGCAGTTATCCGGTGGCGGTGTTTCAGTGGCGGGCGCACAATCCCACTGATCAACCCATCACCTTGAGCATCATGCTGACCTGGCAAAACATGGTGGGCTGGTTTACTAATGCGCTGAAGTCGCCAGAAGTACAGTTGCGGGACGATGGCAGTCCGTTTTATGACTATCAGCCACGGTTAGGTGAAAGCGTTGGAAATTACAATCGGCTGACGGGAGA
>DATNQS010000730.1:0-7351 GCA_036703925.1 Candidatus Sericytochromatia bacterium | reverse complement strand
TAACGGTGATCGCGATCGCCGTTAAAATATTGCCAGCTTGAAAGCACAGCATGGCTAGCGATCGCCGTTAAAACATTCCATCCTCAGAATCACTAGGAGACACTTCGCCCTTGAGAGCAAGAGCAGAGATGAAGTCCTCCTACTTGATCATTTTTGCTTGCAATATAGTTGAAAAACCTGACAAACGCGCAGAAATAGGATAGATCTAGCAAGGGCATTTTAAGATCCTTGATCCAATACGCTGTCCACTGCCAAAAGTAATGACTGTTAAAAGTACTGGCTGCCCTGCTCTGGCGCTTGAGCGCGAGATTGAAAGCGTGGCTCACTCCGAGTATGGAGCGTGAGACAAACCTCTAGACTTCTTGCAAAAAATAGCGAAACAGGTTTTTAAGAGCCCTTCTGCCGCAATAGAAGGGTATGAGCTTCAGGACACCTAGGAAATGGCAAGGAACCATGCATACTTTTATGCAGCAATGCCGGATGGAAGCAATGTCAGATTGAAAAACGATTGCTGAGTGCTGAATCTTGTCAATGGTTTGCAATTTATGTGTGTGGAGTATGTCGTGCAGAACAGACAAAAGTTAGCCATGCGAAAATTTGACCAGTCGGTATCAACGTGCAAGCCTCGCGATCGCTTCAAAGGGTTCTGGGTAGGCAGCTTAGCAGCGATCGTACCGCTCTCTGGAGGATTCTTCAGCCCAGCATGGTCAAACGAAACAGGTACCGCCCCTGCGACTGAGACACCGTCAGGGCTCTTGCCGATGAGTTGCCAGCCTGCACAGGCTACCCAAGCAGTTGGGTTGACTCGGTTTGTCAGTGATGTCACCCAAACGGCAGCTATGATTGAGCAGCCTGCGATCGGTATCGAAACGCTGTTTGGCAGCATAGCACCGCAGATGCTTGCCTATTTAAGTGCACCTGCGTTTCCAGACATTCATCAACGTGCACGCTCAGCTAGGGTGCCTGTGGTGATGTATCATGACATCCTTCCAGAAAAGCAGGTCTTCTTTGATGTCACCCCTGAAGAGTTAGAGCAGCGCTTTCAGGCGATTCAGCAGAAGGGCTTAACCCCCATTACAATGGATCAGTTAGTCACACATCTGCGGACAGGACTTCCCCTCCCCGAAAAACCGATTCTGCTGACGTTTGATGATGGCTACAGTGGGCATTACGAGCACGTTTATCCACTACTTAAGAAATACAACTATCCGGCTGTCTTTGCCATTTACACAGCAAAAGTCGGCAAAAAAATTGGGCGCTCCAGCTTAACATGGGAGCAACTGCGGGAGATGGCAAAAGACCCGTTGGTCACAATTTCTTCCCACAGTGTTACTCACAACGTAATGGCAGGGCTCACTAAAGACCAGCTTCAGCTTGAAACCCAAGAATCGAAGCGCATTCTAGAAACAGAGTTGGGGGTGCCGATTCGTTATTTCACCTATCCCGAAGGCAAGTTTGACGCTCAAGCTGTTGCAGCGGTGAAAGAGGCAGGCTACGCAGCCGCACTGACTATGGATGACAGCGATGAGCGTCTGGCAGGGAAATCAGACAATTTACTGACGATCGGGCGTATTGGGCAATCGCGCTTGCTAGAGATGCTAGATGTTGCCTGGGGCGGAGCCAAACTGCCTTCTTGGAGCCAGTCGTTTGACTTTACAGCACCAGTCATCCGTACCGATGCCACGATCGACAACACGCCTTTTATCTTCATTTCAGGTGGCAAACCCATTACAATTCATGCTCGCACTCGTGACCAGGTGCCAAAAATTTTGGAAGGCACAGAGGCGATCGCGGCGGTCGATGGTGGCTTTTTCTCTCTAGAGTTTCTAGACTCCAATGCGATGCTGGGTCCAGTCTTTAGCCAGTCAGGAGGCACCTTCATTCCTGGTAAGCGGGGCGAAATTCCGTTTCTCGATCAGCGTCCCCTGGTACTGATCAGCCCGACAGCGGTCAAGTTTGTGCCGTTTGACCACAAAAAACACAATACGCTCGAAAGCATTCAAGCTGAATTGCCTAACGTCACGGATGCGTTTGTAGCCGCAGGTTGGCTAGTCGAAAATAGTCAAGCACAGCCACTTGAGCGCTTTGGTCGCCTGTACAGCGTGAACGAAGCAAGACACCGAGCCTTTTGGGGCATTAATCAGGCGGGTCAACCTCAAATTGGGGTGTCTACTGAGCCGATCGGTTCAGTAGATTTAGGAGCAGCGCTAGCCAAAGCAGGCTTTCGTCATGCCGTCATGCTTGATTCTGGTGCCAGTACATCCCTGGCTTACAAAGGAGCTTCATTAGTAGGCTACACGCCCCGCCCTGTACCGCATGTTGTTGCCCTAGTACCACCTGCTAGCGAACTAAACACAAACTGTGCCTTAGTGTCTGCTCGCTAAATTAAGCGGTGGCGTGTCTTAGCCTCTCGCCTTTTAACCTCCAGAAGCTAGATTTCTGGAGGCAAACCATCATGCTAAAGCTCCTACTGGCTTCTGGCTGCTGCTTGCTACGACTGCTACTTATTGAAGGGCTTTCATCAAAAACTCTGCCAACTCAATCAGTTGCGCCTTGTTAAACGCTTCTAAAAGCGCTTTGGCAGCGGCTCTAGGTTCAGCAGGAATGGTGATTTGCTGAGTTTTGGTTGCGATCTCCTCGTGTGCAATCGGTTGTGGTGCAGCGGCTGAGGCAGGCTGTGGTGCGATCGATTGCGGTATTGATTTTGCGGTTGGTGTAGAGGGTACAGTCGGAAGAAGCTGCTGCAATGCGCTGCTAGGAGTAATTCCATTCGCTCTACCACTGATCAACAGGTCGCCAGCTAATTTAAGTTCCTTGATGACTAATGGAGCCAGCGTTGCATAAGCGTTACGACCGACAATCGCACCATGTACTGCTTGTAACAGCTTGCGCCACTCAGGCGCATTATGTAGCTGCACCATCCGGCTGCATAGTGTTGCAAGTTGCTGGCGATTGGCTGGCGTATCCCCTTGCTTGAAGAGTTGCAGCATCAGCTTCAGGGCACCGTTGAGCCGATTCGCAAGCTCTGGGTTTGCCGCCACAGGTGTTGCTGCTAGTCTAGACGCTGCCTTGCTTGCTTGCACCAGGCGATTGAGATAGGTTTGTAGCTCTAGAAATGTTGGTTCCGCTGCCTGCACTGTCTGAGCAGCATCTTCTTCTCGTAGTCCGTAGGGCGATTGTAGGCCTTCGACCAGATCTTTGAGAACGTCAAACCCTTGCAAAAACAGGTTCTCTAAATGTTGGTCGATCGCCACAGGGTCGTCAGTCAGTAGCTTGAAGCAATCTTCTAAGTGATGCCCTACTTTGTGAATGCTGTCAAAGCCCAACATAGCAGCACCGCCTTTGACGGAATGAGCAGCACGAAACAGTTCGTTGAGCCGTTCGGTGTCGCCCATTGTGGCTTGTAAATCTAACAAACCCTGCTCGATCGTGTCGAGGTGCTCTTTCGCTTCCTCAATGAAGTAACCCAAGATTTGCTGCTGTTTCGTCGCCTGCACGAGCCTATCCCTCAGAGTGCTAACTTTGTACGAGCTAAAGTGGTCTAATACGCTCTATCCTCTTGGTCAGTGTTCCCATTCTTTAGACGCTCTTATCTTGCTTTAAATTTGGAGCTGCGGACAGGTTGCATTACGGTCGCAGTTTTCTTCTGCCTAAGCATCTCTCCAAGTAGGTAGCTCTTATGGTTCACCTTGTGGCTTACAAGCAGAGAGTTTAGCGGCTCTACCCTTAGCTAAAAGCTTAACAGGAGCTAGTTTGAGAGTTATAAGCTGCCTTATGCAGATGCTCAAATCATTAACGAAGTATGTGATATGAGACACAGTAGCCGAAACGGCTCAAAGAGCTGATGTAATTGCTAGCCCAAAGCTTTTGTAGCGCAAGCCTTATTTTTGTGTCATGTGACCAGGCTGATGCCTCCAACCTCGCGTATTGGCTGCAGCAAGGTCAATCGCCGCCCTCCCTGCCTACAGCAACACCTTAGTCAAAATCGTTATGACTATGATATAGTCTTAACAGTTCTTAAGTTATCGGTCGTTGTGCGCACCGAATCAGCGCTGGGTCGACTTTGCTAATTGTTCTGCGAACCGAAAGCGCTGAAAAGAGCAAGACGCACCCAATAAACCTAAATGTAAGGAGACTGTATATCTCATGAATTATGAAGCATGCTTGCGCGTCGGGCAATCCGCTCCCGATTTTACGGCGACAGCTGTGGTAGACCAAGAGTTTAAGACGATTAAGCTGTCTGACTACCGTGGCAAGTACGTTGTACTCTTCTTCTATCCGCTCGACTTCACCTTTGTTTGCCCCACCGAAATTACAGCGTTCAGCGATCGCTTTGATGAATTCAAGCAGATTGGTGCTGAAGTACTAGGTGTTTCAGTTGACAGCGAGTTTTCCCATCTTGCCTGGATTCAAGCTGATCGTAAAAGTGGCGGCGTTGGCGATCTACACTACCCGTTGGTATCTGATCTTAAGAAAGAAATTAGCACTGCTTACAACGTCTTAACCGAGGATGGCGTTGCTCTACGGGGTCTGTTTCTGATTGATAAAGATGGTGTGATTCAACACTCCACTATTAACAACCTGGCATTCGGTCGTAGTGTTGATGAAACCTTGCGGATTCTGCAAGCAATTCAGTACGTTCAATCTCACCCTGATGAAGTTTGCCCTGCTGGTTGGAAGCCTGGTGAAGCAACAATGAACCCCGATCCGAAGAAGTCAAAAGAATACTTTGCAGCGGTGTAGTTGTTAAAGCTTAGTGTTTGATTGTGAGTCCGTAGCCGATGCCTATTTCATAGCAGACAGACGGCTATGGACTTTGCATTTATAATTAGTTGAAATGTTGTATCAATTCCTATCACTGTTTCATGCTGACTTCTACGGATTTTAGCGGGCTGCTAAATCAGCGTTTTTTCAATAACTTTTTGCCGATTCCCGCTACTAATACGCTGGCAAAAGGCATGATTACGCCCAGTTTTGAGCTACCAGATGTCACCAACGGGCGATCGATTAAGCTGACAGATTTTCGACGACGGCGGCCCGTCGTGCTGGCGTTTACACGCATTTTTACTGAAAAGCAATACTGCCCACTTTGCTTTCCGCATATTAAAGCGCTGAATGAGCAGTACGAAGCATTTCTCGATCGTGACGTTGAACTGTTGCTAATTACAAGCACTGACCCAAAGCAAAGCAAAACGGTTGTCAAAGATTTGGGTTTGAAAATGCCTCTTTTAAGCGACCCAAGCTGTAAAAGTTTTCGTGATTATCAGACTGGACAGGCTCTTGGCGCACCGCTTCCAGCTCAATTTGTGTTGAATAAGGTCGGTCAACTACGCTACAAGCACGTCTTCTCATTCCTGGATCAAAATGCCAGCGTCGAAACCTTACTGAACGTAGTCGATCGACTTTAAGGGACACAAACTCAATCAAGCTAACAACCGCCTCGTGCCAAATATGCTTCAGGGATGTAATAGCGTTTCTGAGTCGCTCTTTACGCTGTCCCATGCATCTACACTCTACCTGGCAATGTGACTTGAAGCGGTTGATCGTGCTCGATCAAAAATCTTTTACTGAATCGCTTTTACTGAATCGCAACGGTTTACGTTGCCTTTCAGCCGTACGAACATGCCTACCTTCACTCCATTAAGAAGATGATTCATAGCGATGTGCGGTAATTGGCTTGAGGTGATACTGCGTTTTCAGGCTGCTCCTGTAACGGTGGACGTAGAACCAGATAGCCGATCGCGCCCAGTAAAGGCAGTAATGTCACCGTCCAAAACACGCGATCGTCTGTGAGTCCACGTCGCGCCATATCATCCCGCAACAATGCTGGAAACAGCACGGTAAGTAAACAAAAGTCTAAGCTCATCACGTGAATAAAGCGACTCGATCGCCACTGTTCCCCAAAGTCTGTCCAATCGCCTTGACTGATGCCGTAGACCAGCAAGCCGAGTGTGGCCATCGCTAGTGCTAGCCCCAACCCCCGCGAATCCAAAACTTTGAGCCACCACGTTTTCTTGCCGCTAAACGTCCCGTTTGGCTCCCGTAACCCCAGGTAAGGCACGATCGCAAACGCGCCGACAGCAAACGACGCCATTGCAAACAGCCATGCCGGAATTTTTTGCATTCTGCCATCGATTAACAGCAGGCAACTATAAAGCATTGGTAGGATGCCCATCAGATTGAACAGCGCCACAATCAGTGGATTGATGCCTGCAATCTGCCCAGTTGAAAGGTGCTTAATGAGATCGAAGGTATCGGGGCGATCGGGTGGCGCCAGCAAAAAGGCATACATCACAAATCCGATCCACACTAGCCAAAAGCCAATTCTGCTCATACTGTTCGTTTACTAATCAGGAAACAAGGTTATTTTTTCTTTTACACTACACGTTAGTTCATGATGCCCCTGCAAAAAACTTGCTGCCTCAATGAAAAGGCTATGGTAAGATCGTAAGCTGCGACCCTATATCAACCAGGAAAAGACACGAGCTATGCCTCTGCTGCAACAGCGCAAACAAGAACTCATCTCCGACTATCAGGTTCACGAAACTGATACTGGCTCTGCGGATGTCCAGGTTGCCATGCTCACTGAGCGCATCAACCGCCTCAGCTTACACCTCAAGACCAACAAAAAAGACCATGCTTCTCGCAAAGGTTTATTGCGGATGATCGGTCTGAGAAAGCGTCTTCTGTCCTACATTCAGAAGCAAGACAATGCTCGTTACCGGGCACTGATTACACGGCTAGGCGTTCGCGGTTAACTATTCGCAGCTCAATCAGGGATTGGTTTATGGCAGCGAAGAAAAAGAAAAGTCAGGTTAACGCCACTTCTACTAGCAAAGAAGTGGACTCGGCGAATCGATTGCCTTTTGAACCAGCCTCAGTGCGTCAAAAGCCAGCGAAGCCGCCTGTCACCCCTGCTGTTACGCAGAGCAAGACTCCCCAAAGCACGCCGAAGCCAACGAAAGGGCGTTCTAGCCGCGCATCCACGTCATCAAGCATTCCCGAGGTTGTAAGCCGTCGTATGGTCAGTCGAGCGGCATTATATTGTGGCGTACCAAGTGTCTTAGCACTGCTGACCTTTGTTGTGAGCTATGTCGCGATCGCCAACGATGTGTTCCATCCGCCGACCGCTGCGGTTTTGCTGGTTAGTTTTGGCTTTTTTGGTCTAGGCGTGCTGGGTTTGAGCTACGGTCCTCTTTCTGCCTCCTGGGACGAAGAACGGGTTGGTAATGTGATTGGATGGAATGATTTTAAGCTCAACTTTGGACGACTTCGAGACTCCTGGCGTACAGCTAAAGCCACCAAGGAAGATTAATTCGTTGTTCTTAGTCTCTGTTTGCCTTCCGTTATT
>DATNQS010000729.1:0-5050 GCA_036703925.1 Candidatus Sericytochromatia bacterium | reverse complement strand
GCGACTAGTCGTAGGGATCACACATCTTTAGTTAAGTTACATTTTAGATGCTGCACTCCCTGATGCAGCACTGGCTTACACCCTTCGTAAACCTAGCGGCTTAAAGGCTAACAAGACTTCACCCAGACAGGTGCAATGTCATACCAGCAGCAAAGAGCTTGGCAATACAGCAACCACTGTCGGGTCGCATGGCGGTTTGCTCTCATGAGCGATCGACTACGAGCCAAAATCAAACTGGTACAAGATGCCATGTGAGAAAAGAGTATATTTTTTGCCATCACCAACATCATTACGGCAGTAGTTGCACTGGTCAGGAAGCTGTGGCAATTTCTGAGGGGGCAATTAACTATCGTGATCAAGCGACCAGCTAGAGCAATCTACCAGACTGGTTCGTGTAGAGAGAGGCTGAATGTCTCACAACGACTGTTAATCACTGAATCTGAACTGACCCTTACCAGCAAGCACTTACCAGGCAAACACTTACCAGGCAAACACTGATCATGACCAGTCAGACAATTCAGACCACTGCTGTGCAAATCCCCAATGATGGCTTGCAAATAGATGCCTACCTTGCCCAACCAACAGGCAGTGGCACCTACCCTGGTATCGTTGTCATTCAGGAAATCTGGGGTGTCAACAGCCACATTCGCAGTGTCACAGAGCGTCTTGCTCAAGAAGGCTATGTCGCGATCGCGCCTGCTATTTTTCAGCGCAGTGCCCCTGGCTTTGAGGGCAATTACGATGCTGACAGTACGACTTTGGGACGACAGTACAAAGAGGCAACCAAAGCTGATGAGCTATTGAGTGATGTGCAAGCGACGATCGCCTATCTCCGAACTTTACCGACAGTGCAAGGAGACGCGATCGGCGCGATCGGTTTCTGCTTTGGTGGTCACGTTGTCTACCTAGCAGCAACCCTGCCAGCTATCAAAGCGACTGCATCCTTTTACGGCGCCGGTATTGCAACCATGACCCCTGGTGGTGGTAAGCCTACCCTCACCCGCACCCCAGAGATCAAAGGCACACTCTACGCTTTCTTTGGCACAACTGATCCGCTGATTCCAGTGGAGCAAATCGATCAGGTCGAAGACGCTCTTAAGGCACATCAAATCGACCATCACTTTTTTCGCTATCCTTCTGGGCACGGCTTTTTCTGCGATCAGCGCCCTGACTATAACCCCGAAGCCACTACTGATGCCTGGGAGAAGGTGAAGGAATTGTTTGGACGAACTTTGAAGGAAGAGGCGTAAGGGGTAAAGGATGGGGGAGGCTGGGGAAGCAAAACCCAGCTTAAAACTCAAAATCCCTCTTCCCTTGCATCGCCTCTTCTCTTGCATCGCCTCTCCCTCTAATCCCGCCGCTCTCTTTCCGCCCCCGCAACGGACTATAGTAAGAAAGCCGACTACGATCGCTTGTCTCATGGAAGCTAAATCCGCTCGTTCAGCCAGTGAGTCCTTTTCAATGGAGGACTTTGAAAAAGCGCTGGAGCAACACAACTATCAATTTCAGCAAGGGCAGATGATTTCGGGAAAGGCTGTCAATTACGAAATTGATGGCATCTACGTCGATATTGGCGCGAAGTCTCTTGCCTTTTTGCCTGCCAACGAAGCCAGCCTGCGGGGTGTTACAGACCCGTCGGCGATCGTGCCCCTCCACGAAGAGCGCGAGTTTCTCATCATCCGTGAACAAGATGGCGATGGACAGGTCACGCTTTCGTTGAAGCAGTTAGAGATCAAGCAAGCCTGGGATCGGTTGGCAGAAACCCAGGACAGCAATCAGAGCTATCAGGTACGCGTCACAGGTGTTAACAAAGGTGGCGTTACGGTTGATATCCAGGGGTTGCGGGGTTTCATTCCGCGATCGCACCTGGTTGAACGCGAAGATCTGGAAGCGCTCAAAGGCAGCACTCTTAGCGCCAGCATTTTGGAAATTGACCAGACTCGCGACAAATTAGTGCTGTCTAACCGTCTCGCCACTCGCTCCGCCAGCTTCAGCCAGCTCGAAATTGGGCAACTGATCGATGGCAAAGTTGCCAGCATTAAACCCTTTGGCGTGTTTGTCGAATTTGGCGGCACCACTGGGTTACTCCACATCAACCAGATCAGCAAAAACTACGTCCAAGCCCTAGCTGGTTTATTTCAGGTCGGGCAACCCATCAAAGCGATGATTGCCGGTCTTGACGAAGGTAAAGGCAGAATTTCTCTTTCCACGAAAGTGCTAGAGAACTTCCCTGGTGAAATGCTGGAAAAATCAGCCGATGTTATGGCAGAAGCAGAATCGCGCCAAGACCGAGCGAGAAAAGCAATCTTGGGAGAGTAAGGGTGATTACTGTCTGGGAACTTGACTTCTACTCGCGCCCAATTCTGGACGAAAACAAAAAAAAGGTTTGGGAAGTACTGGTTTGTGAAAGCCCGTTGGCTGTCGATCGCCAACCAGAATCTCTCTTTCGCTATGCCGAGTTTTGTTCCAGTGCTGAAGTCAACTCGGTGCATTTGAAACATGTGCTTGAGGCAGCGATCGCCCAGGCTCCGCAGCCTCCTGATAAGATCCGCTTCTTTCGGCAGGCAATGAACAACATGATTGCCAAAGCCTGCAAAGAATTGGGCATCCCAGCCCAACTGAGCCAGCGAACATTTGTGCTGAACCAATGGCTTCGGCAGCGCCATCTGGAAGTTTATCCAACCCTACCAGGCTTTCAACCGGGTGCTAATCCGTCTGTGAGTTTTGCCAAAACCCCGCCGCAACCCCTACCCGATGCGTTGCTGGGCGAAAAATGGCAGTTTGTCACACTGTCAGCCAGTGACGTGGCGGAAATGAATGAGTGGACGATCGACTTTGGTGAAGCGTTTCCCTTGGCTCTTGCAGGGCTTGCGCCAGAAGCTCAAATTCCGGGGCTGCTGATCTTTTCGACACGTGCGACACCCTTAGCCGCCTGGATGTCAGGTCTGGAGGTCTCCAGCGTCAAGTTTGACAGCGACTATCCCACGCGCTTGTTGCTAGAGACTGGGCTGAACGATCGCTGGACGCTTGCCAGCCTGGCAAATCAGCAGGTGAAAACAGAAGCACATAACTTTGAAGCAGCGAAACAGCAGGCTAATGGTGTTCACTTTCTTGCGGTTCAAGCCGATCCCGACACAGAAACCTTCGCTGGATTTTGGCTATTACAGACGGTCAACTTAGCGTAAAGTGATCCTTAGCAGTCGTTGAGCGATCGACATTCAGCGATCAGCGGTCAGCAATCAATGCGGGATTAGTTACTGACCGCCGCCAAAACCATAAGGTTCTATTTAATCAGCCCTTAGCCGTCTACCTCTGTTTGCCATTGTGCGCCTGTTCTCCCCATTGAAAGCTGCTGGCTAAAAGCTCAAATGAAAGCTGAAAGCTAACTAGCACAGACCGTTTACCGTTCTCTTTGTTCGCTCACAATAGCTCACGATATATGATGGGTTCCGACGACTTGCAACACGATACCTTAGCAGAGCAACTGCTGGAATTGGCTGCCAAGTCAGGCGCAGAAGCGGCAGAAGTCCTACAATCACGATCGCTGGCATACCCAGTCTTTTTTGAGGCAAATCGACTGAAGCAGTTAGAAAGCGCTCAGGCAGAAGGAACGGCATTACGGCTGTGGCGAGACGGTTGTCCTGGTTTAGCCGTTGCCTATGGTCCCGTTGAGCCACAAGCTTTAGTTGATCGCGCGATCGCTCTAAGTCAGCTTAATGAACCAGAGACGATCGAGCTGGCGGGTGCTGCTAAAAACCAATACCCTGACCTGGGCGAGACGGTGCCTGTAGAGCAATTAGTCACTTGGGGACGAGAGGCGATCGCGCTCATCCGTGAGGCAAATCCAGACCTGATCTGCACGGCTGAATGGGAATGTGAAGCTGAAACAACTCGTTTGCTTAACTCCAACGGCTTAGACTGCGGCTACACCGACACAACCCTGAGCTGTTACCTCTCAGCCGAGTGGATACGTGGCGACGATTTTTTGTGCGTCTCAGATGGGCAAACCCAACGGGGTAGCCTTGACCCTACGGCACTGGTACACCAAATTATGCAGCGGTTGGAGTGGGCAAGAGACAATACGCTACCACCGACCGGGCGAGTGCCGATTCTTTTCACATCCAAAGCCGCCGATATGCTGTGGGGCACCGTGCAATCGGCGCTCAGTGGCAAACAGGTGCTTGAAGGCGCATCTCCCTGGAGCGATCGCCTCAATGAACTTGTTATGTCCGAAGGCTTAACGCTTTCGCAACAGCCCCATGTGGGTCCCTTTAGCTGCCCCTTTGATGATGAAGGCACCCCAACTCGCGCCATCACGTTTATTGATCGTGGTGTGCTGCAACTCTTCTATGCCGACTTTACGACTGGGCGGGCGATCGGTAGCGGGACCACAGGCAACGGCTTTCGTCCTGGCTTGGGTAGCTACCCTACTCCTGGACTGTTCAACATTATCATTCAGCCCGTCGGCAGTGTCGCTACTGGCAAGTCTCTCCCAGATTTAATCGCTACCCTTGACGATGGGCTAGTCATTGACCAGATGCTCGGTGGCGGTGCCGGGATATCAGGCGAATTTTCCATCAACGTTGACCTTGGCTACCGTGTTAAAAACGGTGAAGTGATCGGGCGCGTCAAAGATACGATGGTGTCCGGCAATGTTTACACTGCCTTACAGCAACTACTGGCGCTAGGTGGGGATGCCGATTGGAACGGTTCTTGCTATACCCCGTCTTTGATCGTTGACGGGCTATCAGTCACAGCACGGAGCTAGGTTTTAGACTTTAAACTAGGTACATAATGATGGGCTGGGCAACCGCTAAAAGCTCAGTTGATTAGCATTCAGCAGCAAGCAAAGGAAGCGGTTATGAGTGTTGCAGTGTCTGTATTAATTCAACGTGGGCGGTATTGGGCGTTAGCAGGTTTGGCGATCGTGCTAGCGATCGCCCTTTCTGCTTGCCAGGCACAAAACCTGAAAAGTCAGGCAGCTCGTATCCCGCAGCTTGTCATTAGCACCACAACTGATCCTAAAACGTTCAACTACGCCCTCAATAAC
>DATNQS010000728.1:0-2927 GCA_036703925.1 Candidatus Sericytochromatia bacterium | reverse complement strand
CCAGTGGGTTGCCACCATAGAGCCTGGTCAGTGCCTGTAAACCCTGTTCCTTACCGGTAAAAGACCGGCTTTGCAGTAAGTCTAGAGCGGCAGCTGTAGATAGCCCCCGCAGAGTCAAGCAGCGAACCTTCTCGCCCTCAGTGTTAAAGCCCGGGGGGGGCTCCCGGCTTGTCAACAGAAGGCAACTCTGGTGGCGAGTGCGGCTCAACTGCAGGAAGAACTCGCCATACTCCTCGTAGTCTGAGCGATAGGCATTATTGCCATCCAAAATTGCTTCCAACCCATCCAACACTAACAGGCAGCGCCGTGTCTGCAAATAACGTAATAGCTGGAGACGACCTATTTGTACATCATGGGCAGTGTGCATGGGTTGCCCCATGGAAAATGTATACAAGAGACTATCGAGTAGCTGGTGCAAGGTCGGTGCCGCTTGAAGCGATCGCCAGAGGATGCACTCAAAAGGCAAGGCAGGAGCGGATTGTGTGGAGGACGTTTGCTCCTTGATTCCTTGGTTTCCCAGCTGATCCACCAGTGCCAACGCCAGTGCCGTTTTGCCGATGCCACCCATACCCAAAACGGTCAGCAGCTTGCAGCGATCGGCGACCATCCACGTAGTCAAGAGGCTCAACTCCTGACTACGCCCATAAAAGCCTTCCACATCAGGCGCTTCATCCAGGTCATACACGCGATTGGAAACAAGCTCTGCTTGTTCAGGCAAAGCCTCTTCAACAGTGGGCAACTCTCGATCGACAATCT
The DNA here is from genome assembly GCA_036703925.1 of Candidatus Sericytochromatia bacterium. Taxonomy (GTDB): domain Bacteria; phylum Cyanobacteriota; class Cyanobacteriia; order Leptolyngbyales; family Leptolyngbyaceae; genus Stenomitos. The sequence continues at coordinate 2,171 of DATNQS010000728.1, read as the reverse complement.
GTTCCCACTGGCTCAGGCCTACGGCCTGACAGAGGGCAATGAAAATATCGTGCTGAATGCGGTCACCCTGCCAAAATCGCCGCAAGGTCGCTCTGGAAGTGTGAGCGTCTTGCCACCAGCGGGCAGTACTGGTTTTCGTCCAGCCACGTTGCCGTCGTGCCTGGTCAACCATTGCTAAACCGGCAACCGATGCTTTTAGCGAGTTTGTGCTACCCATACACGTTTGGCTTTTGGTTGATCAAGAAAGAGGTGCTGACGGTTTAACGGCTAATTAGACAACGCTTCAACCAGGGTGGCGACCGCCGTCAGAGTGCTTTGATTTTGGCTGATTTTTGAGCGTACGGAGATAAACTGAGCACGACTGAGCACAGAGGTGAGCACTAAAGTGAGCCTTTCTTGCCGTGATCCGCTCTTACGCTGGAAACAAGCAAACCTAATGTGGAAGGAACGTCAGCGATGACCCCAGTGCAAAGTCTTAAACGCCAAGTCGGTGGCTTATCTGTCGAGGTACCCAATCGACCACCGCTTGTTTTTCCCCTCCAGCATACGGCGGTCAACGCCCACATTGCGGGGAACGTGTCACGGGTAGAAGTCACCCAATCCTTTGCCAATCCCTTCACCACCACGTTAGAAGCCACATACGTCTTCCCCTTACCGGATCAAGCAGCCGTAGATGAGATGGAACTGCGGCTGGGCGATCGCACCATCAAAGGCAGCATCAAAAAACGCCAGGAAGCACAACAACTGTACGAGCAGGCAAAGCAACAGGGACATACGGCGGGACTGCTGGAGCAAGAGCGGGACAATATCTTTACTCAGTCCCTTGCCAACATCCAACCCGGCGAGTCGATCAAGGTTATGCTTCGCTACACTGCCAGTCTGACGTTCGAAGGGGGTGACTACGAATTTGTCTTCCCGATGGTTGTAGGGCCTCGCTATATTCCAGGTATCACCATTGAAGACGAACGGATGGGGGGCGGTACAGCGATCACTCCTTTAAGCCGTAACCAGGATACCGATCTGGTGCCCGATGCCTCTCGCTTGAATGCACCCATCCTGCCAGAAGGAAGCCGCTCCAGTCATGACATCAGCGTGACGGTGAAGATCGACGCTGGGATGCCTGTGCAGCGAGTTGTTTCGCCCTCCCATCAAATCCAGGTGGAACAAGAAGGGCAAACCCTGCGGGTGCAACTCGCGGGTGCAGACACGCTTCCCAACAAAGATCTGATTCTGCGGTACCAAGTGGCTGGCAGCAACACCCAGGCGACGATCCTGACGCAAGCGGACGAGCGTGGCGGACATTTCGCCCTCTACCTCATTCCGGCACTCCAGTATCGTTCGGACAACTTGGTGCCCAAGGATGTCGTGTTTCTGATTGATACCTCTGGTTCTCAGCAGGGCGATCCACTATGGAAGTGCCAGGAGTTGATGCGCCGCTTCATTCAGGGGTTAAATCCCGATGACACTTTTAGCATCATTGATTTTTCCGACACGACACGCCAACTGTCGCCGTTACCACTGCCTAATACGTCGCAAAACCAGGCACGCGCCCTGCATTACATTGACCAGTTGCAGGCTGGAGGTGGCACAGAACTGCTGCGGGGTCTCCGAGCCGTGCTTAATTTCCCCCTTGTGCAGCCAGGGCGCTTGCGGAGCATCGTCCTACTGACGGATGGCTATATTGGCAATGAAAATCAGATTCTGGCCGAGGTACAGCAGCAGCTACAGCCAGGGAATCGGCTCTATAGCTTCGGCGCGGGCAGTTCAGTGAACCGTTTTCTGCTCAACCGGCTTGCCGAGTGCGGGCGGGGTGTTTCCCGGATTGTGCGGCATGATGAGCCCACAGCAGACGTTGCTGAGCAGTTCTTCCGGCAGATCAACAACCCCGTGCTGACGAATCTGCATCTCCGTTGGGAAGGGGCTGGCGAACCACCGATCATGCATCCGCCCACTCCACCCGATTTATTTGCCGAACAGCCCCTGGTCATCTTTGGTCGCAAAGCGGATCGGGTGTCTGGGAAGCTGCACGTTTCAGGGATTGCAGCAGGGGGCAAGCGCTATCAGCAAACGTTCCACCTTCAGTTTGAAGCCACGGGTCAGCCTGCGATCGCGCAACTTTGGGGGCGTGCGCGTATCAAAGACCTGATGAATCACATGATGAGTGGCGAGAC
>DATNQS010000727.1:0-4899 GCA_036703925.1 Candidatus Sericytochromatia bacterium | reverse complement strand
AGTTCTTGCGGTTGAGTAGCAACCTGAGGACACGCCCAAATTTGTACAGCACAGGATGCTAGTTCTGCTGCCCGGTTTTGGATTGCTGTCTCAGTCCACTGATTGAGTTGGGCAAGACTCTGGTTGAGATGAAGTGGGCTGACCTTGAATCCCCCTTCCATATCTCGCTTCTGCTGGAAAGGGCGATCGCTGTATTCCGAGTTGTATCCTGTTAACGTTAAGTTGCCAATTGTATGCAAATACTTCGCCTGAATCTCTTTCCAGTTCTCACCCAGATCTGCTTGCCACTCGGCAGACAACTTGGGGTTCTGGGGCAAAATGTGCTCGATCGTGTAGTTTTCAGGATCAACTAACTCTTTCGTGCGCTTAAAATTCTCCAACTTTCTGAGCAAATATGCTCGATTACGAAAGTTGTAAATATCCTTGACTACCAGTTCCCGTCTAAATTCCTCATCGTCAGGGAAGCGCCGATACGCATCCTTTCGCACCAATGCCAGTTCCACACTTTCCAAATAATGGTTTCGGTCAATTTCCCGACTCAGGGTGGCAAAGGTTTTGTTCATAGAGTTGGTGGGCACTCCACAAATTGCCCGTCGGAACACATAGCTTTCAACCAACCTCAGAATGCTGATGAAGTCCTGCCGTGTAAGAAGGTTTTGGCTATAGTCCTCGTAAACTTCAAGGAGAAAGGGATAAACTACATCAACTCTGAGCGTATTAATATCCTTGAGCACCTGTTTAATCTCAGTGTCTGCCTCCTGATCAAGAACTAATTTGGCATAGTGTTTGGCATAACAGTAGACATCTGCCATGATGTCACTGACCAAAATTCCCTTCTGTCGTTGCACATAGCTCTTAAAGCTGGTGTAGACATCCCGGATATTAGGAATGGCACCAGACCGGGACTTCAACGTTAAATAGTCCCGCATGAAGCGATCAAACAGATCCGTCTGAGCATCTTGGTCGAAAATTTGCTCCATTGGATACCAGTAGTGCTTATAAATTTTCTCCTGCTCTTTTGGAACCAACCCCATGAGCACGTAATTTCGGATCAAATCAGCCTGAGAGAGATCCAGGCCTGTTGAGTTAAGGCTCTCAAAAATTAGCTGTGGATTGTCGCGATCGCGTTCCAGGGAGATGTTTACGATAATCAGCTTACTGATGCCCCGATAAATGCTGCTCAGGTCAGTATCCTGCTTACGCAGTTGGCTCTCGAAGTACTGGTAGTTTTCGACAATTCGCTTGGAAGTATCATTCGGCAGCTCTCGCCCCTCAATCAACCGAACAAAGGTTTCGCGATCGCCTTGGGTCAGTAGCAACTTATAGCGATCGTCTCCTTCTTCCTCGTTATTGAAGAGAAAATAGCTCTCAATCTTTTTTCGGGTTGTCTCCAGTTGAACGCCCAGTTCCTCTGCCACCGTACCTAAAGCTGATAGGAATAAGGAGAGTGTGGTCAACCGTTGCTGCCCGTCAATAACCAAAAGCTGGGGCACAGATGCCACTTGGTATAAACCGCCCTCAATGTAAACAATGGAGCCAATAAAGTGCCCAGATATATCCTCATCAGTGGCTCGCAAAATGTCCTGCCACAACTGCTGGCACTGCTTTAACGTCCAGCTATAGGTACGCTGATAGATCGGGATGACGAACTGATTGGGCTGTTTGAGGAACTTGAGGAAATTCACTTCAGTAGCTTTCATCTGGTTTAGCCCTTACTCTTCACTGGGAAAATATCGTTCCAACAAATCAGTTCCGCGATCGCCCATTTTCTTTAAAGGCTCCCTCATCCGGTCAAATGCCATAGGCGCTGGCGTCGCTTTTTGGCGCTCCCATCGGCTCACGGTTGAGAATGTGACACCAAGCTTTGCAGCAAATTTCTCTTAGGACAGCCCAACTCGCTGCCGTAGTTCATAAACCAAAGCAGCAACACTGGCTAACTCTATTGCTTTCAGGTCTGGTGTCATGGCTTTGGTCAAGATTTGGAGATCCTGATATGTCACGTGCCACATCGAGCATTCCCCTAAATCTTGCAAGGAGCACTAAACCAGCCAGGATCTTTCAGCTAACTTTACTCAGAGCCTATGCGAAAACCTGAGTTAAGCTGAAAATAGAGTGAGTTAGGATGTAACGAAACTAGTCAATGGGTAGCGCTGAACTCACCAGCAAACACCGGATTCCCGATGAACTGTGGGAACGACTCAAACCCTTATTGTCACCTGAGCCAGCCAAACCGAAAGGTGGACGACCCCGGATGGATGACCGCCTGGCGCTAGAATCCATTTTTTATGGGCTCTCTAGCGGGTGCCAGTGGAACGCTTTGCCCTGCACTTTCGGCGCATCAAGCACCGCACCCGATCGTTTTCAAGCCTGGCGAGCAGCCGGTGTTTTTGAGCGGTTTTGGCAGGCAGGTTTAACCGAATATGCGGCTGAGGTGGGCATCGACTGGGAGTGGAATGCCCTTGATGGTGCAATAGTCAAAGCGCCACTGGGGGAAAAAGCGACCGGAGCCAATCCGAGCGATCGCAGTAGCGTTTGACCAAGGGGCGATCGCATCTTTTCTCATCAAGGAGCAGGGTTTGCAGCAAGAGATGCTTTCAACAACGGCAGCATCTTCTGTTTCACAAATTCAGCAAATGTCGTCGGGGTGGTTGTTTCAGGAGTGCGCGGTTCAGCCGGAGCATAATCAGGGTGCGCTAGCCCTGACCACATCTCAACATATTCAGAGGCCACATTCTCAGTGGCTTCCATTTGCAGCAAGGTGGCATGAAACTGATCGAGCGTCGTTTGCACATGGGCGATCGGTTGACCCAGCACCTGCCCTAAAATCGCTGCGGCTTCGTTAAAACTCAGATCGGCGGCTCCATGTAAGCCCAGAACTGACTGCCCACTCCCCGATCGATCGAGCAGCAGCTTCACTGCAATATCTGCAATATCTTGGGTGGCAATCATCGCTAGACGGCGATCGCCTCCAATCGGCAGAAAAACGCGGTTTGCCGTGCGAATGGCATCAACCTGCATTAAGTAGTTCTCCATAAAGAATCCGGGTCGCAAATGCACAAAGGTTTGAGCGACCGAATTCAACATTTGCTCAACATCGTGTAAGCCAGAAATGGGACCTATGCCCTTTGGCAAATGCGCTCCATTGCTCGAAAGCATGACGACATAGGGAATGGAATTTGTCTCGATCGCAGTGGCTGCGGCCTTCCCAACCTGACGCTGCCAATCTCGCAAATTAGACGTACCAAAGTTGTAGGGAACAACGAGATACAGCGCTTCAGCTTCTCTGGTTGCCTGCACAAAACGATCAGCATCCTCTACAGATCCTTGATAAAGTCTTGCATTTTGACGGATTACAGGTTCCAGCTTGTCTGGGTTTCTCGCCAAAACTGCTACGTCTGTACCCGATTCAATCAAGCTTCTCGCAACTCGTCTACCCGTATTTCCGGTTGGTGTGGTGATCACAATCGTCATGGTTATCTCTCCAAAACTCGATTGCTCTATTTGTACCTCTGAAATATTTAGACAAACAATGCTATAAGAGCCGATAATTTTGTTCAATCGTCCAGATTTCTGTTTTAATCCAGATGGATGCACTTACTGAAGTTCTCAAGTCTGTGCAGCTTCACAGTACAGTTCACTGTCGCTCTGAGCTTTCTGCTCCTTGGGGTTATCCAGATCGATCGCTCCAACAACGCTGCGTTTCACGTCATCCTCCGAGGAAGCTGCTGGCTAGAAGTCGAGGGCGAGACAGAGCCGCTGCCGCTAGTGGGTGGTGATTTGGTGGTGCTGCCAACAGGGACAGCTCATACCCTACGTGATGCCTTGAAGAGTCCTGTAGCGAGACTGGCAGACTTGCTAGCCGATCGCCCCTGCCAAGGACAACTCACGCTGCAATATGGCGGCGGTGGAACGCCTACCGTGGTCTTGTGTGGTCAGGCTTGGTTCGAGCATCACCAGATGAATCCACTATTGCCCGCTCTACCTGCGTTGATTCTGGTCAAAAGTGAAGAGGGTCAAGCCGTTGAGTGGTTAGATTACACGCTGCAAGCGATCGCTTGTGAAACAGCGTCGAACCGTCCGGGCGCAGAGATGATGATCACCTACCTGTCCAATATCTTGTTCATTCAGGCAATCCGAGCCTATCTGGCAAACCTAAAGCAACAGGAGGATGGCGGCTGGCTGCGTGCCTTACTCGATCCCCAAATCGGCGCAGCACTGGCATTGATCCATCAATCCCCAGACAAAGGCTGGACAGTCGATTTGCTGGCAAAGCAGGTCAATCAGTCGCGATCGACTTTTGCTGCCCGATTTAAGTGCCTCGCTGGGGAAGCACCATTGCAGTACCTCACCCGCTGGCGGATGTATTGCGCCGCGAAGCTATTGCGCTCTGGAAATTACACTGTCTCAGACATTGCCCAACAAGTGGGCTATGAATCTGAAGCTGCCTTCAGCAAGGCATTTAAGCGACAAACGGGTCAATCTCCTAGCCAATATCGTCAGAATGCCTAGAGCAGCATGAGCAGTGTCGCTGCATACCCTGCGATCGCTGAGCAGGCGTTATAACTTAAGCAAATGCTTTTTGTCTCTAACCGCCTGTCTGCCTCAACCACTCAGACCCCTAAACGCCAATGAGCTGCCAGCATCTCAATGACCTCAACGTAGAGACTCTGATCCCAAAAGCGAACTATCCAGTGTTTCGCTGTGAAGAGTGTATTCGCATCAATAGCCAGTGGGTGCATCTCCGCATCTGTCAAACCTGTGGCCAGATGCTGTGTTGCGACTCCTCTCCAAATCAACATGCCCGCCACCACTCAGAAGAAACGGGTCATCCAGTCATTAGTTCAGCAGAATTAGGAGAGCAGTGGCTATGGTGTTTTGTGCATGAGCAGGCAAAAACCT
>DATNQS010000726.1:0-6479 GCA_036703925.1 Candidatus Sericytochromatia bacterium | reverse complement strand
AACTAACCACGAGGGCTTGACGGTAGTCATCCCTTTCACTCGCCTTGAGCCAGGTTTGTGGGAGTTACAATGTTCTCCTAAAGATTTGCTGACCGACTTGATGGCAGGTGCTCAAACCCATGCTGTAACGCTGCAAGTAGTAGCACACGACCTGGAAGAAGATTGGGATCCCGACTGGACATCTCCTGCAACTCTAACAACCGTCACTATGCCCCCTGCTGATGCAAAGACGCCAACAGGTAATGTTGCAGCAGAGAACGTTCCCGCAGCAGCTACTGATCTCACCGACGATGCTCTCATGGAACAAGCGATCGCGTCGCCTTTACAATCGGAGTCCGCTATCAACCCCTTGCCCGTAACAAACGATCGCCAGGTGCCGCTGCCACCCGAAGTGTCTGAAATTCTTGGTGCTTCGATGGAGCGGCTATTTCAGATTGCCGAGCAGCTCTCTGAGCAGTTGGTTGATGATGTGCTTCAGGAGTTTGATCTCACCACGCTCACGTCTGCCTCGTCATCTACAGACGTTGCTGATCCTGTAGAGCCTGCTTATCCAGGAGAAAGTACGATTTACAACAGTGAGTACGCTACTACTCCTGTATCAAACCCTGGGACTACTTGGATCAACGGCTCTATGCCACCTTCTCAACCCGATGGCGTGTCGCTACAATCCTTGCCAATACACCCACCAACACAGTACACACTCGCGGCTGGCGAAGCTTTTTCGCTAACGCTTGATGAGTCAACGTTTGTGGCAGCGCGAGGAGAGGAAATCACAGTGTCTGGACAGGTGGCGATCGTGCCGCAGTCAGCTATCCAGCTATCATCGACTGAAACACCCTCTTCCGTGCCAGTTGCGGAACCAGATGATTTAGCCGCAGTGATTGATCCGTGGGCTAGTGAAGCCTCACCTACCTTTGCTGGTGCAACCGCGCAAGCCTTACAGCTTTGTTTACGCGATCCTCAGAGCCTTCAGGTTTTGGTTAGCGATCGCCAGATACTCCCTTCTGCTGACTACCCATCACCCTTTACGTTCACATTCTCGCTGCCCGATACGTTTGCCACGCATTTGGTGTTGGGAGAGGTGCTGTTGTGTGGTGCGCTACCAGATAAACCAGAAGCATCGATCGTGCTACTCACCCAGGCGTTTTCCATTACCGTTGACCCCAATGCACTGGTGGGCGAACTGGCAAAACTACATGAAGCCCTTACGACTGAAATTGACGATGAAGAGCGAATCGATTTACCTCAGGAACTGTCTTCCCGGTTAAAAGAGCAAGCATCCCCACCGTTAGATTTATCCTTCTTAGATTTAGCTGTAGTTGAACCGCCAGATGATCGCTCGCCACGTTTTCCCTCGCTGGCAGGTCAGCCTCTACCGCCTCAGCTTTACCGACCCACCCCAGAGCAAGCAAATGCTAGACCGCTTGATCTGCCTGCCTTTAAACTTGCCAATCAGCCTCCAGAGCTGCCAGCACCAACACTGACTGAGACTATTACACCAACCCCCTCCACCTCTGACGCAAGCGTAACAGCCGCCGAAACAAATGCTGTTGGCGTGTCCGAAGCTGCTCCAACCCTGGCAGACGATCATACTGAAGCTACCTCTGAAGCTTTAGACAGCGCCGAGAATGATACGCTACCAGCGGAAGAAACTGCTATTGGGGCACCCGATCGTGCAGACATCAACAGCGCTAACAAAACGCTGGATTTGCCGTCACCAACTCACATGGCATTTCAATCGCTCAAGCTTCAAGATCGATTTTTAACGCGGCTCACATCCCTTGCTTCTGATACTGAGCTGTCTGCACTGCTCAAAGCTAACTTGGCACCCGGTAGCCTGCCGCCGAATACCATAACCGCGCCAGCAGTTGCTGAGGCTCGATCGCTAACGGAGGAAATCGTTGTTGAGGATGAGCCACTGCCAAATGAGCGCCGTCGCAGCAACCCCAAGCCGACGATGCAACCGATGCAACCCGCAACAGACAACCAGCCTAACCCACTCATTCTGCCAGCAGATGAGCCTGTGCCAACGCCGACCTTAGAAGTTATCACTGGAGAATTAGTCTCTGGCAAGCCGATCAATATCCGCGTTAAGCTGCCCAGCCTGTTGCCCAGGATTTACGTTAAGCTCTGGGTCACTGATCGCCAGACCCGCTCACTGCTTGATGGTCCCCGTTGGCTGGTTGATTTTCTACCCAATGGCTTGGGTAATCTTGAAGCGATGGCACCCTTGACCGTACCCTTCGGCAGTGTCGAAATTCGCTTAGAAGCGATCGCGGTTGAGATGCACACTCAGCGCGAAAGTCATAAAGTCACGGTCGATCGTCTGGTGGTGCCGTCGGATCTGCCAAGCGTTTCGCTGGATGACTTTAACGAATAGTAGCGGGTCAAAGTAGGCTAGACGCGCAGTAAAAACCTGGAAGTTACTTAGGGCTAAGTAAAACGCCCTTGAACTGTTAAAAATTCTTAACAGATGTGGGTACCTAACCCTATGCTTTCGCTTGTTAAGAATGGTTAGGAGTGCAAAACTCGTTCCCCTTTCGCAGTAAAGTCAGTTCTGGAACCATCTAAATCTAGATAGGAAACTTGTTATGACAGGTTCATACGCTGCTTCTTTTTTGCCCTGGATTCTCATTCCAGTAGTCACCTGGCTGCTGCCTGCCGTCGTGTTTGGTCTTCTCTTTCTCTATATTGAGCGTGAAGACGCAAGCGGTATCTAAGAGAATCTTGGTTCAGGTTTAAACTCGTACCAATTTAATTAAAAATTGGGCATACTTTAGCGTAGGGCGTAGCTATGCTGTGCCCTACATAGTTATTGGCATGCAGCAGCCTTTACGTTCATACAAAAATGCCTGCCCAATCAACTGGACAGGCATTTTTGTATGGCAGCTTTTTGAAAACCAAAGCGCTCATTGTCTAACAAAAGAAGCAGAGCCTTAAACTTTTAAGTCAAGGCCTGCACTAAGCCTAACCTCTAGAGAGAGGAGCCAAGACCAGCGTAAGCACCATAAAAGAAAATACCGAGGACAACAAGAATGCCTGTCCCCGCAACTGTTGCCACAATCCACAAAGGAATTTTTCCAGAACTAGACACGACACTAACCTCTTAAAAAGAAAAAAGCTCAACAAATTGATGCGAAGCGTAGCTCCAAATCAAGGAGCAACTAGTTGAAGAAGTAGCTAGAAAAAAGAATGCCAAGTGTAAAAATCAGCAGCAAGCCCAGGTAGAGCGATGTACGGTTTAACTCAACTGGCTGCCTGTTTGGATTTGTGCTTCTAGTTGCCATTATAATTACCTCTTGTTGTGTCTATCGTTGTGTAAACTGCATCGCAGCGATCGCGCCCAAGAAGAAAACAGCAGGCACAGCTAGTGTGTGTACAGCTAACCAGCGCACTGTAAAAATAGGGTAAGTAACGGGTTCGTTTGTTGTTCTGCTAGTCATAACCGTAAGCAATCCTTAAACTATTTAGCGAGAAATTCTTCGATCTCTTGTTTTGCATCAAAGCGATCTTTGATGATGGGTGCTGATTGCACTTGTGTAGGATAGTACTCGTTTGGACGCGGTGTGCCAAACGCATCGTAAGCCAAACCAGTTTGTACAAACAGCCAACCAGCGATAAACAACGCTGGAATGGTGATGCTGTGAATCACCCAGTAACGAACACTTGTAATAATGTCGCCAAAAGGGCGCTCTCCAGTAGTACCAGCCATTTAGATTCCTCCAGTAATGATCATAAAACGCTTACTTTCTTTTCATCATACGAAACCACCGAACCACTCACAAGCAACTTTGCAAGATTGAGCCAGAAAACAGTTAAACAGACAAACTATAAGCGTCTAAAGACTGTAACTTGGCTCCACTGCTGACCCATAATGAGCCTGCCAATCATGCTGTCGCCTCTGAGGGGCTATATCGAAGCAACGTTCCTTTTTGACCGATGATAAAACCCCTATCAGCACTGAGAAACAAGATTTTATACAGGTTGGATGGAACGTTTTCGATCGATCGATCTTTCTCCCACGTCTCGCCGCTGTCAACGCTCCGTAAAAGGTTACCGCTCCCCCCCGAAACCCAAACCTCGTTAGGGGTGCGGAAGGCAAGGTCTAACAGCCCCCAACTGGTAGAAAATTCTGGGCTGATTGGTTTCTCCCATTTATCAGGAACATCAGGAACTTGAAACTGAATTTGCCCGCCCCGCGCAATCATCCAGAGTCGTCCATCGGGCGTAAAGCCCATGCTCTGAAGCCGTCGAGAGCTATTGCGATCGTGCGGCTCCCAAATTGCTTGACCCGGCTGCCAGAGGGAATAAAAGTTTCCGCGTGAAGAGACGGCAACATACTTACCATCAGGAGCGCGCGAAATGTTACGAATAACACCAACGGCTGTTTCAACCATTGCCTTCCAGTTTTTACCACCGTCAGCCGTGCGATAAATGGCTCCAATGTCCGTCGTCATCTCTGCTGCCTTAGGACCGAGCGCCAGCACTGTATTTGGAGAGCCAGGCAGCTTTGCACTGAGGGGCACCCTGGACCAGGATTTTCCACCATCTGTCGTGTGCAGCAAAAGAGAGGGCTGTCCCGCAATCCAACCTTCATCGCCCGAAAAGCTGACCGAGTTGAAGCGATATGCCTGATCTAAGTCCAGGGTACGAGGCTCCCAGGTCTTGCCGCCATCGGTTGTTTCCATCAACGTCGAGCTAGTGCCTGTAAGCCAACCATGTTTGGCATCAACGAAGCTCAGATCCAACAGGTTTGCTTCAGTAGGAACGGAAACTTGCTGCCAGGGAGTGCCGTTAATGGATGGCAGATAACCACCGCAGCTTGAACACAGCATCGCGATCGCAACCAGCACAACGATGCGACCTAAAACCGCCTGCCTTAAAACAAATTGCTGGGCGATCGCCCGCCTCAAAAATGCCATCACTAAACGCATTGCACTCTAATCTCTACTCAATATCAATCAAGCGGTTTTTCTAATCTGTTTAAGACTGTCCCCCTTGGTTAGCTCTGAGTTACCCTTTTCACTGCAACCCATACAGGCTGAGAAAAAAGAGAAAGCCCAATGCCAGAGCACCAAAGATCAGAATATTCTTTTGCCCAGGTGTCAGCGTATTGACTCCAAACCCATAGCCCAGGTTTTCTTTGAACCCAGATGGTGATCCAACTTCGCCAATGTTTGAAAACCGCGATTTTGGTACTCCACAAACAGGACAACGCCAGCTAGACGGAACCGCCTCAAAAGGAGTGTTTTCAGGAATCTGACGGCGCTCGTCCCCCTTTAGTGGTTCATAGATGTAGCCACACGCTTGACATTCATAGCGGTCTAACGCCGTTGGTTCAGCAGTTTCGGTACTCATTGCTTTCGCATGCAAGGGTTAGGGTGGCAAGGAGAAATCGAAGTAACAGAATTCTGAGAGTTCTGTAAATGATTATGACATGACTGGGAATTACTGCATCCTGCCATCACAAAAGTCAAGACGACTGAGAGTGATAAACCCTTCTTCCTCTAATTCTCTATAGAGTTCAGTGGGGCTTTTCGATACATCTTAGGGACACCAACCCTATAATATGAAGGCAGGTAACAAACCGCTAGCGTCGTTGTTTACACAGCCTGAGGGGTCGTGATTTATGTTTGTCCTCAGTGGTTATGAGTATCTGCTTGGCTTTTTGCTGGTGTGCAGCCTGGTGCCGCTGCTCGCCTTGACAGCCTCCAAGCTGGTTCGCCCCAGTCGTCGTGGACCAGAGCGTCGTACGACCTATGAATCTGGTATGGAGCCGATCGGGGGCGCTTGGATTCAATTCAATATTCGTTACTATATGTTCGCCCTGGTTTACGTCATTTTTGACGTAGAAACCGTGTTTTTGTATCCATGGGCGGTTGCGTTCAACCAGTTGGGCTTGTTGGCTTTCATTGAAGCGCTCATCTTTGTTGGCATCCTCATCATTGGTCTTGTCTACGCTTGGCGTAAAGGAGCACTGGAATGGTCTTAGATCCGAGAACGGCAGCAAAAAGCGCTGTTGTTGGGCAGTCTGAGTTGATTATGAACCCGATCGAGCGACCGAAAGTCACTCACGATCTGTCTGAAAACGTTGTACTGACAACCGTTGATGACCTCTACAATTGGGCGCGGCTGTCTAGTTTGTGGCCGATGCTCTATGGCACAGCGTGTTGCTTTATTGAATTTGCTGCCTTGATTGGCTCTCGCTTTGACTTTGACCGTTTTGGGCTGGTGCCACGATCGAGTCCTCGTCAAGCCGACCTCATCATTACTGCTGGAACGATCACCATGAAGATGGCTCCAGCGTTAGTGCGCCTCTATGAGCAAATGCCAGACCCCAAATACGTGATCGCTATGGGAGCCTGTACGATTACGGGTGGGATGTTTAGCGTCGATTCACCAACGGCAGTACGCGGTGTCGACAAGCTGATTCCAGTCGATGTGTATCTTCCTGGTTGCCCACCGCGACCAGAGGCAAT
>DATNQS010000725.1:0-6646 GCA_036703925.1 Candidatus Sericytochromatia bacterium | reverse complement strand
GGAGAACCGTAGCCGATCGTGGTTGTCACCTTGATCATGGTGGGCTTGTCGGTCACGGCTTTTGCTTCGGCGATCGCCTTTGCTAATCCTTCCAAATCCGTGTTGCCATCCTCAACGTGTAGGACGTGCCAACCGTATGCCTCAAAGCGCTTGGAGACATCTTCGGTAAAGGCAATGTCGGTGGAGCCATCGATCGAAATGTGGTTGTCGTCATAGAGCGCGATCAGCTTGCCTAGCCCTAAGTGCCCTGCAAGAGAGCAGGCTTCGCCCGACACGCCTTCCATGTTGCAGCCATCGCCCAAAATGACGTAGGTGTAGTGATCGACCAGGGTGAGATCAGGTGTGTTGAACTTAGCAGCTAAGTGAGCCTCGGCGATCGCCAACCCAACCGCGTTTGCAATCCCCTGCCCTAGCGGACCCGTTGTCACTTCTACGCCAGCAGTCTCAAAGTTTTCGGGGTGTCCGGGTGTTCTCGACTCCCACTGACGGAACTGTTTGATGTCGTCGATCGTCACGCTGTCGTAGCCTGTCAGATGCAGCAGAGCATACTGCAACATACAGCCGTGCCCCGCAGACAGCACGAAGCGATCGCGGTTAAACCATTTGGGATTTTTGGGATTAAACCGCAGAAACTGATCCCAAAGGACGAATGCCATCGGCGCAGCACCCATCGGTAAGCCGGGATGACCAGATTTAGCTTTTTCAACGGCATCGACCGCGAGAAAGCGAATGGAATTGATACAAAGTTGTTCGAGGGTTTGGGTGGTTGCGACAGCCATGACTTCTCTTTAGTTTAATAACGGCGTGGGTGTGGGCAGGCGAATAGGGGCAAGCGATCGGGTTCAATGATGCATTGAAGCAGCGAGTAGTTCAAACGGTTAATTCTACGATATAGCTCCCTCTCCTTAGGGAGAAGGGTGGCGAAGACGGTGTAAGAGGGTTGCAAAACCTTCAACTTACTCTACTAGATAAGGTAGAAACAAATGATCAGAGAAGAGTGAGCAACAATACCTAGCGCTTTCCATTTAAAGTTTATAGCGTAAGCTGCCAATGATCTATCCCTTGTGAATGCAAATCCATTCATTTTCGCCTGAAGCGGCATTCAGAGTAAATGAACTTAGCAATGCCTTTGGGCGGAAAACCGCTACCAAAAGGGAGCAGCGTATACAACCCAACCCTTTAACTGGCAATGAGTAAAGTTCAGAAATGGCGGTGGTTGTCTAGAATGAGTCTGAAGTAGGTTAGAACTTGCAAATACGGTTGTGATTCTGATCTCAGCAGTTCTACTCGTAGACCCTCATGACCCCGCCGCCCCCTCGTCGATCGCAAACGCTTGTCGGTGCTATTACCCAGGCTGTGCAGACTGTGCAGGCAAAGATCAACTTTTCTAAGCTGAAGCTAAAGCCAAACGCACGGGTGCCAGAACTATGGGTGCAGGAGGCAGGAGCCGAGCAGGCGGAGGTCTATCCATTGCTGGGCGATCGCTATATGCTGGGGCGCAGCTCCAAAACGTGCGATATAGTAGTGCGGAATCCGGTGGTAAGCCAGGTGCATCTCTCGCTTAACCGAGATAGCCAGCGGCAGAGCCTTTTGAGCACCTTGTTTCGTCCGCCGTTTTTTCTCAAAGATGAAAACTCTACGAATGGCATTTATCGGGGCAAGCGACGGGTGCGATCGACTCGCTTACGCCACAAAGCAGCTTATACGCTGGGTCCACCAGAACTAGCGGCTGCCGTTCGCATTCAGTTTATCGATCCGCCGCCCTGGTATGTGCAAGCCGTTCGCTATGGGATGTATAGCGTTGGTGGCGTGACAGCTCTGGCAGTGGCAGGCGTGCTGCTGGAGTGGCAAAAATTTTCGGTGCAGCCCTTGCCTGTGTCGGTACAGGGTCCCGTTGTAGTGTATGCGCGGGATGGACAAACGCCGCTCAGCCCGGTGACAAACCGTACTCATACCGAATTTAAGAACCTGTCAGACTTTTCGCCGTACCTTGCGAAGGCGGCGATCGCCTCCGAAGACTCCCGTTTTTACTGGCATTTTGGCGTTGACCCGATCGGCACGCTGCGGGCATTAGTCGCTAACGTGCGAGGCGGCGAAATTCGTGAGGGTGGCAGTACGCTGACCCAGCAGCTTGCTCGTAGCCTCCTGCGGCAGTACGTGGGCACCCAGGATTCAGCCGGACGTAAACTGCGTGAAGCAGCGGTTGCTCTGAAGCTGGAGACGGTTTACAGCAAAGATTTTCTCATGCTGACCTATCTCAACCGCGTCTATCTGGGCAACGAGGCCTATGGGTTTGAAGATGCGGCGCAGTTTTATCTGGGTAAGTCTGCCAAAGACCTGACGCTATCAGAAGCCGCGACTCTAGTGGGCATTCTGCCCGCACCCAATAGCTTTAATCCTGTGCGCGACTACAACAAGGCGATCGAACTTCGCGATGGTGTCTTACAGCGTATGGCAGAGTTGAATCTAGCCAGTGCTGAAGAAATCCAACGGGCACGGCGATCGCGCGTTGATGTCAACCCCAAAGCCAAAGCGCAACTGGACAATGTGCTTGCGCCCTACTACTACAGCTATGTGTTTACTGAACTTCAGCAGCTTTTAGGTTCAGAGCTTGCCGAAGAAGGCAACTTCATCATTGAAACGGGACTTGATCTCAAACTACAGTCCCGCGCCGAAGCCAGTCTGCAAGAGGCGGTCAATAATGCTGGGGTCAGCGCAGGCTTCTCGCAAGGGGCGATCGTCACCATTGATTCTCAAAACGGCGAAGTACTTGCGCTGGTGGGCGGCGTAGACTACAAAAAAAGCCAGTTTAATCGAGCGTCTCAGGCACTACGGCAACCTGGCTCTACGTTCAAAGTCTTTGCCTACACAACGGCGCTTGAGCAAGGCATTTCACCTGGCACTACCTACTCATGTGCACCGCTCGACTGGCAGGGACAGTCGTTTGCAGGCTGTCGCACTGGCGGCGGTAGCCTCGATATGTATACCGGTTTGGCACAGTCTGAGAATGCAGTTGCCCTACGAGTAGCTCAAGATGCAGGGCTAGATAACACCATCCGCACGGCTCAACGCATGGGTATCCGCTCTACCCTCAAAGCCACACCTGGACTGGTACTGGGCGAGAGTGAAGTGACACCGCTAGAGCTAACAGGAGCCTTTAGCATTTTTGCCAATCGCGGCATTAGCAATCCACCCCGCGCGATCCGACGCATACTGGATGGTGGTGACTGTAAAATTCCGAAAGACGTCAAAACCTGCCGCATCATTTACAGCGCTGACAGAGATCCACAGCTCAGGCAGCCCGTTCTCAGCCCAGACATTGCAGAGACGATGACCAGTTTAATGCAAGGTGTCGTGCGGGGCGGCACCGGACGCGCTGCTGCGATCGGACAAGGTGAAGCCGGAAAAACGGGCACTACCAATGACAATATTGACCTATGGTTTGTGGGTTATATCCCCGGAAGCCTGGTCACGGGTGTTTGGTTAGGAAATGATAATAACTCTCCTACGTCTGGCAGCAGCGGCGAGGCAGCCCAACTTTGGGGAAACTACATGAGTAAAAGTGCGCGTTGATTGCAGCATCCTCTCAGTAGTTGGGCATAGTTAAACTGAGGGGTTTAGATTAAGTCAGAATTTTGTATAGGGTTATGGCAATGCCGTGACTCCTGTAGGTTGTTAGCTTTACAGGTGATTCAGTGCTCAATCCTAAGGATGTTTTAGCAGTGAAAGGGCTGAAACATCCTTACTGAGCACAAAGCTCATACCCCTTCTGACAAAACATTGAGGACTACCGACCGATCCAGCGAAGCTTCAGTGGACGACTAGCTAAAAAGTTACGCATATGCGTAGTAAAACTGCAATCTTTACCCAGAATTCATCAATTAACTGGACAGAATTGCGGTATTTGACACTGGTCACAGTCAACGAGCCTTAAGATGACTTAAGAGACGGATGTGCTACATCACTCCTAGACCGAGCTAACCCGTTAGAGCGCATTGTGCATCTCTGCTCTCGACCTTAGCGAATGCTTGCCCCAACCGTTGTAGACAAAACTTTTACACTACTACGTTGAGCGATCGTCGCTGATTGTATCCCTATCTTTGAAAGAGCTAAAAACATTTGCCTTAAAGGAGTAGTGGGCGTAGTTCTCCTAGCCAGAGCTTTCCCCTGTACTCTGCCCTAAACCATAGAACTGATAGATATCACACTCCTCCTGCGCTGAAGCCTCAGAATGGTCTTAGAACAGTATGCTGTCTGAATCGTTGCACCAAGAGTTAATTGACTTACGACAGCGTGTAGCCGAACAAGCCCTCATGCTGACCGATCTGGGACGTCAGTCGCTGCATTTTCAGCAAGCTGAACCAACCCTGGAAGCGTCACATCAAAAGCTCTCAGTGCCATTGCAACAGTCGTCGATCGCCATCATTGAGTGGAATGCCACGTTTGAGGTCGTTGACTGGAATCCGACGGCTGAAAGGCTTTTAGGCTACAGCAAGCAAGACGCGATCGGCCGTCATGTCACCGATCTGCTGCCGCTAGAGCAGAGCCACCGACTGATGACTGCCGCACGTAATGAAGCCTCCAGCGATCGCACGCTTCATCAAACAGTGACACCGGATGGCAAGCCTGCTATCTACACCTGGCACAATGCACCGTTAATTGATGTACAGCAACAAGTGACGGGCGTGCTTTCCCTGGTGCAGGTAACCGAAGGCTCGTCCGCCACAGCCGTAGTGACTGAGGTGCGTGACACAACACAATACTCGATCGCACCCCTTTCCAGCGATTTTTTGAACGCGATCGTTAACACCACGACTGATCCTCTCTTTGTTAAAGATCAGCAGCATCGCTACATCCTCTTGAACGATGTCTTTTGTCAATTTATGGGTTGGCATCGCCCTGATGTGCTTGGGTTGACTGATCATGAGGTCTTTCCTGATAGCGAACAAGCCGACTTTTTTCGTGAGGCTGATCAGATTGTGCTGACCACGGAATGCGATCGAGAAGACGAAGAAAGCCTGACCAATCTGCACGGTAAGACTCATCTCTTCTCAACCAAAAAGTCGTGCTTGCGCGATGCCGCTGGCAATAAATTCATGGTTGGCACCATGCGCGACATCACAGCCTTAAAAGCCGCAGAAGCCGCGCTCAAGCAGTCTAAGGAAGAGCTAGAAATGCGTGTAGAGGCACGCACAGTCGAACTTCAGCAAACAGTCGTGCAACTTCAGCAACAAGTTCATGAGCGACAAGCAGCGCTCCACAAGCGTGATCAAGCGGAGGCAAAGCTGCAATACATCCGCAAATTTTTGGAGTCTGTACTCCGAACGCTGCCAGTAGCAGTGATTGCAAAAGAGGCAAAGGATCTCCGCTATGTACTGTGGAACCCGGCGGCTGAGGCAGTACTCGGTGCCACTGCTAAAGATGTGATGGGTAAGAATGCTTACGATCTGTTGCCTCACGAGCAAGCTGAGGTGCTAATGGCACGCGATCGCCAGGCGTTGCAGACCAGAGACATCCTGGATCTTCCCGAAGAATTGGTGCCAACAGGCGGGGGAGAGACACGCATCTTGCACACTAAAAAAACGGCTGTCTTTGATGAAGACGGCAACCCACAGTATCTTTTAGCGATTACTGAAGACATCACCGAGCGCAAACAAGCCGAAGCTGCCTTGCAGCAAAATGAGGCACAACTGCGAGCCTTAGCGCAGCGCGAAGAATTGCTCAATCGCGTTGCTAACCAGATTCGTAGTTCGCTGGATCTAGATACCATTCTGCAAACGACTGTGCATGAAGTTCGCAGTCTGTTGCAAATTGATCGCTGTAGCTTTTGCTGGTATCACGCCGAAGCTGATCATCTTGCTAGCCTCGAATTTACGCACGAATCGCGGGGTGCTGACTTTCCAAGCTTTCTGGGCACGTACCCACAAGACCTCAGCAAGCCAGCTGATCGCCACAACCCCATTGTCGAAAGCCTCTTAAGCCAGACCCCTTACTGTGTCGATGATGTGGAGACCGATCCACATCTTAAGCCAGAAGCCCGCGACATTCTGCGTTTTTATCACTACCACTCGGAGCTACTGCTGCCAGTGCAAATACTTTCGGGGCGACGGGGCGGTATTCATTGCGGTCATCACAGCGCTGTACGTCCGTGGAGCGAATCGGAAATGGAACTACTGCAAGCCGTGGCAAGCCAACTCGCGATCGCCATCAACCAGGCAGAGCTTTATCACCAGAGCGTGATTGCTGCTAACGCTGCACAACAGCAAACACAGCAGCTAGAAGAAGCGCTGCAAGAACTTCAGAAAGCACAGGCACAGATGGTGCAAAGCGAGAAGATGTCTAGCCTGGGGCAACTGGTAGCAGGGGTCGCGCATGAAATCAATAACCCCGTTAACTTTATCTACGGCAACCTCACGTATGCCAACGAATACATTCAGGATTTGCTGCAACTGATTAACCTGTATCAAGAGCAGTACCCAACACCGACGAAACAAATTCAGACCGTTGCTACTGCGATCGACATCCAGTTTGTGATGACAGATTTGCCCAAATTGCTGACATCAATGAAAGTTGGTGCCGACCGCATTCAGCAAATCGTCGCGTCTCTGCGAACCTTTTCGCGCATGGACGAAGCCGAATTTAAAGC
>DATNQS010000724.1:0-5835 GCA_036703925.1 Candidatus Sericytochromatia bacterium | reverse complement strand
TTGTCCGACTCGCTGGGGAAACAAGGTGACACCGATCGCATTTTGATTCAGCATCAGGCTATTGACTGGCGCACCATAACCCTGTGTCGTATCGTCTGCATCCCAATAGGGATTGGTGGCAGCGCCGCGAAAGTACGTATCATCTCCAATCAACTGCTCTACCTGCTGCACGCCTTGCTGACTTAACTGCTGCACAAGGGTTTTGAGTTGCGGTGTCGTTAGAGTGGGATCACCATGCCCAATAATCCGTAGCGTTGACTGGCTCAGATTGGGCTGGGTGCGATCGCCAAAGACAGCGGTACGAAAGCGATAGTTGGCACCAAGAGCAGTAAGCGCCGCTGCTGTCGTCAAGATCTTGACGTTAGAGGCTGGAATGAGGGGCGTAGCTGCGTTACGGGCAAACAGCGTTTGACGACGAGTAGGAGTATCCAGGGTTTGCACCAGAATGCCCCAA
This sequence comes from Candidatus Sericytochromatia bacterium, assembly GCA_036703925.1. GTDB lineage: Bacteria > Cyanobacteriota > Cyanobacteriia > Leptolyngbyales > Leptolyngbyaceae > Stenomitos. The sequence goes on along the minus strand of DATNQS010000724.1, from coordinate 5,381 downwards.
CGAACGTTTGCCAGGGCAGAACGATTGGTGATGCGAGCGATCGCGCCACCTAACTGCGCTGGACAAATAGCACCAGATGTACTTGCCTGTGCCAACACAGTCGATCGCGGCAGATTCGTTGGAGGCGACGTTTGAGCGAAACTACGGGAACTGATTGACAGTACGCTAGTGGCAAGCACGACTGCCAACACAGGTTTTATCCTGCTAACAGAGTAAGCAAATTTCATGCAGTGATTCGATCGTGTGAAGAGAGATTTTAGAGCCATGCCTTTTGAGCCTGCGTTTGCCCATAAAGTTCCGAGTGCAGGTAACGTAGACAGCCGTGCTTAGGGAAGCTTTGAATGGGCGAGTAGCGCAACGCCATCAGCAAAGCTGCTTTGAGGCTCCACTATGCTGCTGGTGCCAGGTCTGTAAAACGAGGCGATGAACCTCCCGCCAGGGAAGCTGCTGCTGTCGCGCAATCGCAGCACAGTCTTCATATTCAGGCTGTACGTTAATCGGGTGAGTGTCGGCACGATCGCGCCATGCCGTTTTGACTTTTACAGCACCATACACAGTCTCTACAGTCTGCATTTCGCGGTGGAGGATAGTGCGCTGCTGGAGCGATCGCCGAATGCCCAGCGTCGTTGTTTCCCGAAAGATCACTCCTTCACAGGCAGACACGTCCTCTGGATGGCATACCACCGTGAGCAGCACACCGGGTCGCGCTTTCTTCATCCCAATCGCCTGGGTAAACACATCCACTGCACCCACAGCAAACAGTACCTCATAGATATAGCCGATCGCCTGTGGGTTGAGATCGTCGATTTGCGTTTCTAGCAGAGCGATCATTTGTGGGTGAGGGGTGAGGGGTGAGGAGTAAGTAGCGCTTTGCGCCGCTACGCTAGAGAGGTTTGAGTTTTGAGTTTGAGGCTGATCCTGACCACCGGCTACGTTCGGCTGAACGCTTACGTCGAAGCCTTTCCCCTCTCCCCTCTCCTCCCCAATCCATAACCGCAAAATGTTCGGCAACGGCAGGCTAACCGACCCAGCCCCTAACCCCACTTGCAGCAGCGTCATGGCAGGCGGCGCACCAAACTTAGTGGCTAACGTGGTGGCGATCGCCGCTCCTGTTGGTGTGACCATCTCGCGCTCAATGCCGTTGCTGTAGATGGGCACTTGACGCAACTCAAACAGCTTGAGCACCGCAGGCGCAGGCACAGGCAAACGACCGTGTGCGGCTCGAATGGTGCCACCGCCCGTGGGTAAGGGGGAACAGTAAAGGCGATCAATGCCTAGCCAATCCAGCCCCAGACAGGTGCCGACGATATCGACGATCGCATCTGTAGCCCCGACTTCATGAAAGTGGACTTGTTCTGGCGGCACTCCGTGGATTGCGCCTTCTGCCTCTGCGAGCTTACGAAACACTGCCAAACTCCACGCCTCGGCTCTAGCTGGCAGTGCGGCAGCTAGAATCAGACGTTCAACTTCAGGCAGGTGGCGCACAAGGTCATGAGGGCGATCGTTAGCCGTAGAAGCCTGACTGTGGCTATGAGTTTCGTGGTTATGGCTGGGCTGGCTGCGGGTGGGGTCGCTGTCGTGTGAGTGCGCGTGAATCACGTCTGTTTCAGTTGCAGCAGACTGTTCTGTGGCAGAGTGAAGATGGGGCTTGGCAGAATGCTCCGTCTCGGCATGGGCGCGATCGTCCGTCTCATGATGAGCAAAAGTATTTAGGCTTAAATCCACATGGACTTTTGTTGCCCGCTGCCCGTTACGCTGCACGTCTTCTGCCCATACGTGATATTCCTTTTCAATGCCAAGCCGACTCAGCATTGCCAGCAAATAGTCTAGCGGCACACCCGCATCTACCAATGCACCCAGGCACATATCACCTGCAATGCCAGTCGGACAATCTAAATAGGCAATTTTAGGCATTGATTCAGAAGGTCAGTGGTTGGTTATTAGTTATTGTCAGGCAGGAGGCAGGAAGCTAAAGGCTAAAGAGCACTGCTGTAGCTTGCTTCTCCAAAGGAGTGAGCTGACTGCTTAAAGGCTAAAGGACAAAGGCTAAATAGCTGATAGCTGACCGCTCTTCAAACTCAAAACGTTTTCATCCCTCATCCTTTATCCTTCATCTCTTTTCCCCTCCATGTCTACCCTGTTCACGCTTCACCCTGAAAATCCCCAGACGCGGGTCGTTGACCAAATTGTGGCAGCGCTACGGGATGGGGCGGTCATGCTGTATCCCACCGACACTGTATACGCGATCGGGTGTGACCTCAACTCTAAGAGTGCTATTCAGAGAGTGCGGCAGATCAAACAATTCTCCAACGACAAACCGCTGACGTTTCTTTGCCCATCGCTCTCTGATATTGCTCAGTATGCAGTAGTGAATGATCCGGCGTATCGGCTCATGCGACGGCTCATACCAGGACCCTATACCTTTTTGCTGCCAACGACCAAACTGGTGCCCAAACTGGTCATGCACCCCAAACGAAAAGCAACGGGCATTCGCGTACCTGACCATCCCATTTGTTTGGCGTTGCTCAATGCGCTGGGTAATCCCGTTATTTCAACCTCTGCCCATTTCATTGACCCGTCTGAGTCCAGTCATGCTGCGATCGAATCGAATGTTTCGCGCTTTGAACTCTTTGACAGTTTGGAAAAGCTGGTTGATCTGGTCATTGATAGTGATGTCGAGCCAGGTAATCAGGTTTCGACGATTTTGGATCTGACAACTGAGGAACCGACAATTGTGCGGCGCGGTCTAGGATGGGAAGCAGCGGCGGCATGGGCAGTGGAAGCAAGTTGAACCAACTGGTCTAACTGTCTACTACTGGCAGCAGGTTTTGATGAGGTTTCTACAAGGGCGATCGCGCCCCCCTAACCATTAACGGCTGATGGGTGTAGGCTAAATCAAGCGCGATCGTTGATACGTTACTCTCAGTACAGTTGTGGAGTATCCGGATAACCACCTGAGAAAGTGACCTAACCTGCCTGATCTCAAACCGTAGCGGCTCATTTATATGTAGATGAAAGTGCTGGTAAGAAAGTGATGAATTTTAAGTTTTAAGTTTTGAATTAAGTAATTAACTCAAAACTCCCTTCGGTTTGAGCTTAGGTTGAAAGCAAAACTCAAAACTTTTAACTGACCCCTACCTGATCTACCGTTCTCGTCCCTGTGCATTACCAGAGCCATGAACCTCGACTCAACCCCTTCTCGCCCCCCTGCGGCAGTCCCAACGGATGTAGCCCCTACCGATGCCCCCACTGCGATCGCCCAGCAACCGCTTGATGTTCGGGATGAGTCGGGTTACGAGCCAATGGCAAATGTTAGAACGACTGGCGACTTTTTAGACATTCCCACGCTGGCAAAAATTTTGTCGCAGGAGCTTTATGCTGAGGTTAGTACGACTGGTAGCAATATTGAGCAACTTGCTAGCCGGATTGCCACTGAGGTCGATCGCATCTGTCACAAAAGTGGGCGCATTCAAACATCCGGCAGGGTGCGATCGTGGCAGCTTTCCCTTGCCCGCCACCGTCTGCAAAAATGTCTGAATTACTATCAGCTTGGCTCTCGGCGAGGACGCGTAGACCTGCACAGTACGCTTGGCTCAATGGTGTATCGCCACATTGCCCCTAGCCGCTTGCAGCTTGGTTTTCAGGCACGTTACAGCCTGGTCGAAGATTTTTTGCAAGGGTTTTACACTGAGTCGCTCAAGGCCTTTCGGCGCGAAAATGCACTACCAGAAGATTACCAGCCCCGCACACGGCTAGAGCTAGCGGAATACATGGCGTTTACCGAACAATACGCTAAGCGCCGGATTTCTCTACCAAATGGACATAGCCAGCAATTAGTCGTGCTGCGTGCTCAACGGTTTGGGCAACGGCAACCGCTGGAAGTGTCGATCGACATTGAACAGGCACTAGAGTCACCCAAAGGCGAGGAAGCGGAAGCGCACAACCGTTCGCCGTTAGCACATCAGTTACGCGAACGTATGGTTGCCGATGCAGTTGATGTACCGTCTGAGGCTGTCTTGCGCGATCGGGTGATCGCTGAACTCATGCAGTATTTAGACGCGCAGGGGCAGACCGACTGTGTGAACTACCTGACGCTCAAGCTGCAAGACCTCTCTGCACCAGAAATTGACGATGTGCTGGGGCTGTCTGCCCGTGAGCGTGACTACCTGCAACAGCGCTTCAAATACCACGTTGAAAAGTTCACCCTTTCCCAAAACTGGAAGCTGGTGCACCAATGGCTGGGTGCTGACATCGACCAAAATCTTGGACTATCGACCCAGCACTGGCAGCGCTTTTTGAGTCAACTATCGTCCGATCAGCAGCAACTGCTGACCCTCAAGCAAGCACAGGCAACCGATCAAGATATTCTCAAAGCGCTTAAGTGTACGCCTAAGCAACTGCAAAAACGTTGGGGACAACTCTTAGAATTAGCACGACAGACGCGGAACCAGAATTAGGCAGGGGTGCAAGGCAACTACTAAACTAAAAGGGAACACTATGGCGACCCCTTTAGTTTGATAGTGCTGTCTATGTCCGATCTAGCTTTATTAGAGCGAACAAGTGCCCAAATTAAAGCTGAAATTGAGACAAGCTTTGGCTTTTTTCCACCTTTTTTCGAGCCAGCGTGGGACAATCCGGCAGTGCTGGAAAGCTTATGGCAGCAGACGCTTACCGCTTACGTTAACAATCCGCTGCCAGCCGTCTTTAAAGAAAAACTCTTTGCCTACCTCTCCCGCTATTGCACCGTTCCTTATTGTCTGGTTTGCCATAGCTGCGCTCTCAGCCCTCTGGGGTTAACTGCTGGGCAGATTCTAGAGCTGCTTACCGAGCCGGCTAAAAGCGTGGTAGCTGTCCTTGATCGACCGTTTCTTGCTTGGGCAGAGCAAGCTAAACCGTTGACGCAGTTTCCAGACGATCCTGAGCTGGTGCAAGGGATCTATGAAGCGGCGATCGCCATTTTTGTCTATCCCGTTGAAACAGAGCCGCTTCGTCTGGCGCTTCGACGTTTGTTGAGCAACACCGATTACACTTACCTAACACTGTTTTTAGGGTACATCCGGCTGTGCCACCAATGGGTCGAGAGCTACCCTGAACTCCCATATAGCGTCGATCGCCGTGCAAAAGAGCATTTAGCCACTTTGGTGCAAGCAGAACCAACGCTAGTAGACTTTTTTGCCAACTATACCGAGAAAGTGAAGGACGAACAAAAACGACGTGAAGATGAGCTAGTTGCTGATATTGCAAAGCGCAAACAAACAGAAATGGCTTTGCGAGAGAGCGAAGACCGCTTGCGCCTCATTCTGCAAAATATGCCTGTGATGCTTAATGCCTTTGATGCAGAGAGTAACATCATTATCTGGAACCACGAATGTGAGCGGGTG
>DATNQS010000723.1:0-5020 GCA_036703925.1 Candidatus Sericytochromatia bacterium | reverse complement strand
GAGATCAGAAGACAATTTAGCAGTCATACAGGCTCAAATAAAACTCTCAGAAAGGATGTAAAATTGCCTCCAACTTTAACAAAGAATCTCGAAAACGCTCACTTTTTTTGGAAAAACTTTCTAAATTTTTGTGTTGAGGTTAAAGCAATCAATAATGGACGATAGCAACTCCTTAAATTTTTGTCCATTTTATTTTTGACGTTGTACAATCTTTTGTTCCCTACTGCCTAGTAAAACTATCTTGCGATCAGCTTTTCTTATATACCTAACGGGTTGTTCAGTAGTTAGCTGATCAACTATTCAGTTGCGTTCAAGAGTGAGCAGAACCGTGTTGATCGGTTTTGCACTGTGCAAGTTGTCTCTACGGCATGAACCACTGGAGGCTGATTGCCTCTCTTTCACTCGTTAGTTCGCCTCGAATTTCTCTCTGCTTTAAGGAAAAATTCTGCCGTCACTACAGCGACTCAAAAGTCTCATGCTGCTTTTGCACTTCAGACATTTCTGGTTTTTAAAAAAACGTCTTGTGCTGTTAGTTAGCATGAGCGTTATTACGCCGATGGGTTACATCATTCGCTTTGCTCAACCACCAACATTCGTATGGTTGAATGATGCGCTTGGCAGCATTGCTTACGAAATTTTCTGGATTTTGTTCGTTGCTTTCCTCTTGCCGCGCACTTCTTTGCGAGCAATCGCGATTAGCGTTTGTCTCACCACTTGCGGCTTAGAGGGGCTTCAACTCTGGCGTCCACCATTTTTAGAGGCGGCTCGCGCCACTGTAGCAGGACGGCTCGTTTTAGGCAATACCTTTAGCTGGATAGATTTTCCTTTCTACATAATTGGCAGTTGGCTGGGCTGGCTCTGGGCGCGATCGGTGCAACGGTGGCAGGAGTGAAGGAATGGAAGAGTGAAGGGGTGAAGGAGTGGAAGAGTGAAGGGGTGGTTGTAGCTGAGGCAAACTACTTTAGACTGTGGGTTGTAGTCTTGTGGGGTGTAGACTTTTCAACCCTAAACTCAAAGCTGCACTTTCAAAGCTGCAATTTAAAGGGACGCTGGAGCAGAGTTATGGATGTCAAAGCCGCTGTTGCGCTAGAAGCAGGCAAACCACTAAGCATTGAAACGGTTCAGCTTGAAGGACCTAAAGCTGGCGAAGTGCTGGTCGAAATCAAAGCTACAGGCGTTTGCCATACTGATGCCTATACTTTGTCTGGCAAGGACCCTGAAGGGCTGTTTCCTGCCATCCTGGGGCATGAGGGCGCAGGCATTGTGGTAGAAGTGGGTGCAGGCGTGACATCACTGAAACCGGGAGATCATGTCATTCCTCTGTACACACCGGAATGTCGCAACTGTGAGTATTGTTTGAGCCAAAAGACTAACCTCTGTCAGGCGATTCGATCAACTCAAGGACGAGGTGTAATGCCCGATGGTAGCAGTCGGTTTTCGATCGATGGTCAGCCGCTCTATCACTATATGGGCACGTCCACTTTTGCAAACTACACGGTGCTGCCTGAAATTGCACTTGCCAAAATTCGGGAAGATGCTCCCTTTGAAAAAGTTTGCTACATCGGTTGCGGCGTTACGACAGGTATTGGCGCAGTCATTAACACCGCTAAAGTAGAATATGGCTCTACTGTCGTTGTGTTTGGTTTGGGTGGTATTGGGCTAAACGTTATTCAAGGTGCCCGCATGGTTGGCGCAAAGACGATCGTAGGCGTAGACCTGAACTCCAAAAAGAAAGTGCTGGCAGAGAAGCTGGGCATGACTCACTTTGTGAATCCCAGTGAAGTCGAAGGTGATCTGGTAGCGCATTTAGTCGAATTGACTAAGGGTGGAGCCGATTACAGCTTTGAATGTATTGGCAATGTCAACGTGATGCGGCAAGCGTTGGAATGCTGTCATAAAGGCTGGGGCGTGAGCGTCATCATTGGCGTGGCAGGCGCAGGGCAAGAAATTAGCACGCGACCGTTTCAACTGGTGACAGGGCGAGTGTGGAAGGGTAGTGCGTTTGGTGGAGCTAGAGGACGCACAGACGTACCCAAAATTGTGGATTGGTATATGGAAGGCAAAATCAATATTGATGATCTGATTACCAACGTAATGCCGATCGATCGCATCAACGAAGCCTTCGACCTACTGCACAGCGGTGAGGGCATTCGCACTGTGATCACGTTTTAGTCAGTCATGAAAAAGCGATCGGTGTTGGTTTACCCACTCGATCGCTTGCCGTATCTTCCCTTTAGTACCGCTCAACTACCAGTATGAGACGGTACAGCGCGCAACTGTCAATTGATACTGTCTGTGGCTGTTTGCAATGAATAGGCTAAATTCTGCTCTTGCGTCTTCTTGGGACAGGGGATACATCCAGAGGCGATGGCTGCTTACGTGAGCGCGATGGTGTCACGCTAGTTTCATGCTCAAGTGTTGACTTGGCAGCGGCTTTAGGGCGACCTCTGGTAGGCTTGGGCGGTGCAAGCGTTGGCTCTACTAGCGTTTCTGCTGTTAGCGATGGCTCTGAGGTGCTGGAGTCGGTAGGTTCTACTACGGTGTCTACGGTGTCGGTCGATCGCGTTTCAGTAGCGATTGGTGTAGCGTCTACGCTGACCGACTTTTTCGCTGAACCTCTACCTACTTTTGCTTTCCGTCTAGCAGCCGACAGATAATTTCTGAGCGTGGAAGCGCTGATCTTGGCACCATTGCTGGTCAACAATACGGCAAGATCATCCATCGATTTGCCTTCTTTAAGCAGTACGGTGAGTTGTTCGTGCTGCTGCTCAATGACTTCTCGTGATGTTAATCCTGCAGTCGATGGGTCAGAGAGACTCTTCAATAGAGTATCCGTTGCCTTGCTTGGCGACGTTAACGCGGGTGCTTTTGCTGAGGACTTTGCCTTCGTTTGATGTGCTTTAGGTGCGAAAGTTTCTACCGGCGGAGCGCTCGTTTCATCACTTTGCGGCTGTACCACTGTGTCAGCAGCACTGTCACTGCTTTCAATCGCGATCGTTGGAATCGTGTTTGTTTCAATCGGAGGCAGCAGCAGACCTTGAGCAATGCCTTGCTTGCGCCAATCATCAAAGGATGGCAACCCTGCAATGTGCAAATGGCGAATTTGCTCTCGCAAGACCTCATCGGAATTACGCAGCGTTGCTTCGCAGACAAATTTGAGATATTGATACTCAATTTCTGCTAAAGCTACTTCTACATCAACAGTCTGGAAAGAAATTTTTCTGAAGGCTGTGAGATCTTGAGGCACGCGGTTCTCCTTATGCGTTGAGAGGATGGTTGAAAAAATGCTTATTGTCAGCGTCGTGTGAGGATACAGAACGACACAATTCAAAGATGTTGCTACAGGAGCTAATTCCCCTCTACTAATGGCTTCCAGCCGACTCAAGTAGATTCTCTTGTTGTCATTAAAGGAAGCCTCAGTCCGTCAAACTTGCACGATAGCGAAATAATTTTATGCGTCAATCTAAGACAACTTTTACATCTACTGCCGTTATACTGCCTCTGGCTCTAGGTTGAAGCAAAATTTTAGTCAGTTTTGCAATCGCAACAATAATATGGTCAGTTCAATAATCAGCCTCGTTGACCCATAAAACTTTTGCTTGGCGCTTAAAACCGCAGCTACAAGGGCAAAAGCCGCATCGGCCGGTGGCCAAAAAAACAAATATATGACTGAATTTGTGGAGGCAGACTTCGTTTTGATAGACACAAATTCTCTTTACTAGTCCAACGGTCAATGGATGAGGATTCTACACTTTTAGCCAGTCAACTAGATAATCAGCTTTGATTTGCTTGATGCTGGCTCAACACAATCGCTCAAGCCTTTGAGCCTTTGATCAAGTAATGATGCGGATGTCTTCTGCGACGGAAGTTTGTTAGCGTTTGATTTATTCTTTTTCCGCAGCCATGCCTCAACCATTATGAGAGCTTTACTAATTCCACTACTGCTTCCAGTTTTGTTAGTGTCAACATCTTGTACTCAAGCGGTGCTCTCTGCAAAAGCCGTTGACGATCGCCCTGCGTCTCTCAAACCTGCGATCGCTACACCTGTTACCGCACCGCCCACGATCAAATCACTGGCAGGAACGTATAAAGGTGCTGTCGATGAGCAGTGGCTAGCAAAGTTTTTAGAGGAAGAAAGAAAAACTGGCTTGGGTGACAAGGAACTAAAAAGACTGGCAGAGTTCGCCCGACACATGTTTGATGATTGTGAAATCACACTCTATGCTGACAGCCACTTTGACTTCCAGGATCTTGACGCTAAGAAGGTACAGGGCAAAGTCAAGCTTGATGGCAAGCAACTCCTTCTCGTTGATAGTGCAGGCAAACCGATCAGCATTAAAACAGATGCCGCAATCAACGTCTCTACAGCCGTGGCTCTAAATGTCTCAGCCGATAAGAAAAAATTACTGTTTTACAATCCCCGCAATCCCTCTCAACTGCTGCGTGTGTATGTGAAGCAGTAACGCATCTGTATGCACCAGATCCCCGACTTCGGTGAGGTGATATCGATCGCACCTAGTTTTCATCAGAAGTCTGGGATCTAAACCTTTCCGCGTACTATTTTTAAGCAAAAAGCTCTCTGCACTGTCATCATGCGAATGCCGTCGGTCTTACTGCTGCTGCCAGTTTTAGTGTTATTGGGCGCGTGTACTCAAACTGTACCGTCCGCGATCGCCACCGACGATCGTCCCGCTTCGCCTCAACCTGCGATCGCCTCACCTGTTGCTGCACCACTCACGATTGGGTCACTGGCAGGAACTTATAAAGGAATCGTTGATGAAAAAGCACTGAAAAATCTGTCAAGCGATTTGAAGAAGCAGATGTCAAGTGGGCTGATAAAGCAAGGCGAAAATCTACCTGTAGAAGTTGTAGAACAGCTTGAGAGGGGTATCCGTCAGTCTTACGAGCAAGTAAGAATAACTATCAACTCTGATGGTACGTTTGAAGCTCACATAAATTTTGAGCAGCGTGGCAAAGTCAAACTTGACGGGAACAAGCTCATTTTCACTGCTGATTCATC
>DATNQS010000722.1:0-4999 GCA_036703925.1 Candidatus Sericytochromatia bacterium | reverse complement strand
GGAGCCTTGGCCTTCCTTGGAGAATGAACATTTCACCGTGATCTTGAAATTCGCATCACCCGACCCCTTCGGCACATTGCAGGCCCTAGAGTCCAACTGGTCAGCCCTTGATAAACTGCCCTCTACCCCGAACTGTTCCCAGAAGTAACCCCAGCGCATGCCCTCAGCTAGTAGAAACGGCTGGCTATGCTTTCCGATATTGGCACCGACTCCCACTCTATAGAAGGCAGCAGCGATGAACCAGAATAGCGATACTGCCGCTGCGAGTAATCCAGGAGATTAGCGGCCATGCGTCGCTGACGTCACTGCAGCGGTATTTGGAGGTGAGGCCGAAGCAAGTGTCGGGGACGATCACAGCTTTGAACTACTGAACCTTATAGAAAGATTGCGACAACCTGTTGAACGATGTCAATTTATAAATCACAGTAACAGTCTCTATCCGTACTAAAGTTACGATGCTTGTAGCATCTGATACGCTTGAGTGTAAACATAGGCACCCTGCTATTTAGACGTACGCTACGACGATGGTTATCGATCAAAACGTTATAGGGGGAGAGAGGATGTCAAAGGTCGAGGGTGATTATGAAGCGGCTCGGTTAGCCGCGTTAGCTCGATATGATCTCCTGGATACGGCCCCAGAAGCTGCTTTTGATGATTTAGTTCAACTCGCCACCAAAATCAGCCAAGCCCCGATCGCGCTGATGAGTCTGATTGATGACCACCGCCAGTGGTTCAAGGCAAAGGTTGGACTAACAACGACGGAAACTCCCCGCGAGTGGGCCTTTTGCACCCACGCGATTTTACGGTCGCAGCCTCTCATCATCGAAAACGCCCTGCTCGACGAGCGCTTCGCGCAGAATCCGCTAGTCGTTGGGGAGCCCCACATTCGTTTCTACGCTGGCTTTCCCCTCATTATTGCCGATGGTTATCCGCTAGGGACGCTGTGCGTCATCGATCGGCAACCGCGCCAACTAAACTCAGAGCAACTTGAAGCGTTGCGCATCCTGAGCCATCAGGTAGTGGCACAACTGGAGCTAAGATACGGGCACCGAGTGGTTAAGCAAACCCTAAAAGACCGTACAGATATTGAGTTTACGTTGGATCAGTCTTCCATTGTGGCGATCGCAGATGCCCAAGGATTCGTCACCTATGCCAATAATAAATTCTGCGAAATTTCTCAATATTCAGCGGTAGAACTCATTGGCAACAATCATCTTTTGTTGGAAGAAGACGAACATTCTCCGACTGATTTACAAGCCATCTGGCAAACCCTCAATCGTGGGCAGGTATGGCGAGGAGAAATTCAAAAACGCGCTCGGGACGGTAGCTTGTATTGGGCTAATACTACTATCGTCCCCTTTCTTAACGGTGATAACACGACCTATCAATACGTCGCAATCTGTCACGATATTACGGCTCAAAAGCAGCTAGAGGCGAAACTGCGGCGACAATCCGCTCAGGAATGCCTGGTTAGGCAAATGGCTGAGCGCATTCATGTTCAAGGTTCGCTAGATCTGACAGCGATTTTGCAGACCACCGTCACTGAAGTGCGTCATCTATTGAACTCTGACCGAGTCCTAATATACCAACTCAACGCTGATCATAGTGGTTGTGTCGTAGTGGAATCGGTGGATGCTCAATGGCGCACAATTACGGGTACCCAGATTTACGACGTCCATTTTGCCCGGCATTACTTACAGCTATATGCACAGGGGCGGGTGCAGGCGCTCTCAGATATTGAGACGGCCGATTTGACCCCCTGCCATCGTGACTTGCTAGCCCTTTTTCAAGTGCGGGCCAATCTAGTAGTGCCCATTGTCGATGCGAATAAGCTCTGGGGCTTGCTGGTGGTGCAACAATGTTCTGGTGTGAGGGTATGGCAAGCGGATGAGATTGATTTGCTCAAGCAAATCACCACCCAAACGGCGATCGCGATTCATCAGTCAGAACTGTATCAGCAGTCTCAAGCTGAACTGGAGAAACGCCAACAGGCTGAGACTGTGTTGCGGCAGCAATTTGAGCGGGAGCGTTTAATTACGGCAGTAGCGCACCGCATTCGTGAGTCGTTAGACCTCAATCAGATCTTGAACACGACGGTGGCTGAGGTCAGGCAACTGTTGCAGGCTGATCGGGTACTGACCTATCGCATCAATCCTGACGGTACCGGTTCAGTGACGAATGAAGCCGTTGCGCCGGGATGTTTTTCGTTAATGGATCAACCGCTACCAGAGAAGGTTTTTCCGGTTGAAAGTCGCCGCCTTTACCAACAGGGCCGGGTCCGCGCCATTGCTGATATTAGGCAAGACAATATCTCAGCCTGTTTGGTAGAAACCCTCCATCAATTTGGCGTGAAGGCCAAACTAGCGGTCCCAATTCTCCACAATCAAGAGCTTTGGGGGCTGTTAATTGCTCACCAGTGCGATCACTATCGTGAATGGCAATCTTGGGAACTGGACTTTCTCAAAGAACTTTCGACCCATGCTGGCATTGCGATCGCTCAAGCAACCCTGTTAAAGCAAGCGTCTCAGCAAGCCCAGGCAGAAGCTACCATCAATCACCTCACCCACATGTTGCATACTCCTGGAGATTCCATCCGAGTCATGCAGCAGGTCATTGATGCTACCGTTACCGCAGTTGGTTGCATGGGTGGACAGCTCTATATCTCCGCCGATACCGAAGAGCAGAGTGACCAGCTTTACCGTTCAGGAGTGCAACCAGCCTTAACCCTGGAGGTTGAAAGATATCTTTGGCGTCGTTTGGCCCAGAGCGCAAATGATGGAAGGCATCGGACAAAAAGTAGTGGAGAAGCTCCAACTTACTATCTCTACACCCTGCAGGACTTTAGGCAAGATCTACACCTGCGGACGTTAGGAGCGGCTTTCGAAGCGGTCGCCATCCATTCTGTACTGATTGTGCCCCTGCAATATCAGCAACAAGCCATTGGGTGGTTCAGCCTGTTTCGTCGCGAACTAGGTGTGAGTCCGTTTGCGACCAATGGGTTTCCAAACTGCCAACAGACTACTGCCGATCCATCCTCTCAAGACTTAGCGGATACGCCGTTTGCCTTAGGTTGGAACGCAGAAGACATCAAACTATCGCAAACCCTTGCCACCCATTTATACATCGCCGTGATGCAGCGGCGGATTGAGGCAACGATTCGCCACCAAGCTTGTCATGACCGGCTCACTGGATTACCTAACCGACTGCTGTTTGAAGAAAAATTGGTCACGGCTTTAGAACAACTCAAACTCATCAAGAATAGACTCGATAGTAGGATGCTAGCGGTCTGCTTTGTGGATCTCGACCATTTCAAAGCGATTAATGACACGCTGGGCCATGCCGTGGGGGATCAGCTATTGCAGCAAGTGGCAAGGCGAATTTCAGGTTGTTTAAAAGAGGGCGATATTGTGGCGCGTTGGGGTGGGGATGAATTTACCCTGATGCTCCAAAATATTCGGTCCACCAAAGATGTGTCAAAAGTGGCTCAACGGGTTCTTAATAACCTGCGTGAGCCGTTTGTGTTCAATGGCCAAGCCTTTCGAGTTACGACGAGCATTGGCATTGCCCTGGCACCCAGCCACGGCCAAGATGCTGAGACCCTGCTGAAAAACGCGGATGCAGCTATGTATGACGCCAAGCATCAGGGGCGCAATAACTACAAACTCTACTCCCCTGTGACGATGGGAAAGACCCTGGATCAACTGATTTTGATCAATGATCTTCATAAGGCTGTGGAGCAATCTGAGTTTGTGCTGCACTATCAACCCCAGTTGGACTTGCAAACAGGCCGGGTGACTGCTGCTGAGGCTTTGATTCGTTGGCAGCATCCCCAGAAAGGGCTGTTGATGCCGGGAGAGTTTATAGCAACAGCCGAAGTGACGGGGCAAATAAGCGCCATCGATGAGTGGGTAATTCGTGCTGCCTGTGCTCAGATTCGCTCATGGCAAACCCTCGGGAACCCACCATTGCGTATCGCTGTTAATCTTTCTGCTCAAACGATTCAGCAAAAAAACTTGCCCAAAAAGATTGCTCAAATCTTATTAGACCATCGGCTTGAACCCAGCCAGCTAGAGATCGAAATTACGGAAAGAGTGGTGATGCAAGATATCCCTGCCGCGATCTCTACCTTGCAAAAACTGAAAGATATAGGGATTCTTATCTCAATGGATGACTTTGGCACAGGGCACTCTTCCCTGGCTGCCTTGAAACAATTTCCAATTCATTCCCTCAAAATTGCCCGCGAGTTTATTCAAGATCTGTCCTTTGAATCGAGGGAGATTGCTGTTGTGCAAGCGGTAATCGCGCTGGGCCACGGCCTAAATCTGGAAACAGTTGCCGAAGGGGTTGAAAAAGTAGAACAGTTGCAGATATTGCGAGCCCTAGGCTGCAGTAGTGTTCAAGGTTACTTACTGAGTAAACCGCTTACGGCCGAGCAATTTCAGCAATTTATTCAGACTCACAATACCGAGACGAGTGGTGTAAGGCGATTACAGAAATTTAGTGAGCAACCCTAATCGTTAAGCACTAGTCAGCCGTACTCAGAAAGACTTAAAGGTGCAATGCCCTAATTTGTTGAGACTCATCGCTCCGGAAATCATCAGTAGAAACAGACTGTAATTTTTGTAAGGAAAGCTGTTACAGCGTTTCATCGGAGTTGGGCTAGTTGCCTGCGCGCGCAGCTAGCCGCTCTGGCTTACGCCGATGCAGCTGGAGGGCAATTGTCCAACGCTGCGCTGGACAAATTTTGGAAGGTTTCACGAAAGATCCGCCGAGGGAGATTGGGATGCTGGCCGAGGCGCGGGCAACTACACCTTTGCACCCGGGTCAGCAACGGGCCGGCCGCTAATGGCTTTAAACCTTATAAAGCTGGATGGGTGAGAGGGTAAATTACCAGACCCAGCAGAGCGGAGACCAGCACAATGAGTGGCTCAGGCAGCTTCTTTTTGAAGATCAGCAGCAAAGCCAGGGTGACAACGGCCACGATGACTGTGGGAATATC
>DATNQS010000721.1:0-3670 GCA_036703925.1 Candidatus Sericytochromatia bacterium | reverse complement strand
GGTCGTCGGGATTGTTACCCTACCAGGCATTATGACAGGGCAGATTTTAGCCGGAGCCGATCCCCTCTTGGCAGCCACTTACCAGATGCTAGTCATGTTTATGCTGGCGTTTGCTACCCTCACGACAACGCTGCTTGTGAGTTGGGGTATTTGTCGGCAGTTTTTCAATCAAGCAGCGCAGCTAGTCCTCTGGTAATGCCTGAAGACAGTCCTGCACCTATGCTCAAAAGGCTTTGACCACTCTTCTCTCGCCCAGTTGAGTACTCTGACTGAGCGATCGCTGTTTCTCGCTTTACCGCAGTGGTCTGGAGTGACAAAAACGGCTTAATCACGCAGAGAGTTGGGAAGGCAGTTTGGGAGCTGAGTGAATGCCCTAACTCTTTTTCTCCACTGCATCCTATCGCCTCCGCGACCTCTGCCGTGCCTTCATTGATCGCCAAAAATGTCCCACCAAAGCCCCTTTGCCCAAGCAGTTGCACAGCACGATAGCGGCTTTTCAACCGCAAGCAAAAACCGCAGGTCAACAGCATTCAGCACTATCAAGACTCTGCGGTTCTTGGCAAGTTGGATTCAGGCAATAACTCGTACAATGAGCGGTGCAGAGGGTTCCTGACCAAAGTTTAGCCTTTAGGCCTTAGCCTTTAGGCTTTAGCCTTTCTCCCCCTCTTTTCAACTTAAGGACACTCATCGCTAATGCACTGGCGCTGACAGAGTACTAGACCAAACCAGTTGTTTGGATCAGTCCAGACTTGCAATGGTTGGAACGCGTATGTCTCCAGTGTTTTGACCAGTGTTGGCAGGTGGAACTTGCGTGAGAGTTCGGTGCGAATGGTTTCACCAGCCTGGAGCATCGTCTGAAACGCTAAGGCTTCTAGTGCGATCGTTTGCGTGACTAAACTGCGGAGATGCATCTCAATTTGATGCTCAGTCGTGTTGTAAAACGCCCAATGGTCAAACTGCTCAAGCTTGAAATTGCCTTGAAACCGCCAATTTAAATGACTCAAGCTATTGAGATTAAACGCTGCCGTAATGCCCTGAGCATCGTTATAAGCGGCTTCAAGAATTGCTGGGTCTTTTTGCAAATCAACACCCAACAGAAAAAATTCTCCAGGCTGAAGCGCCTTACGGACACGATCGAGAAATTGTTGATACTCCACTTCACTGAGATTACCGATCGTGCTGCCTAAAAAGATCAGCATACGGTTTTCCAATTCAGCCGGGGGCAGTTGATCGAGCGCCTGTTCATAGGTGCCAGCTAACCCGCAAAGTTTGAGTTTGGGGTATTGATGCAGTAGCTCCAGTGCGGTGGTTTTAAGGATGCCAGCGCTGACATCGATCGGGCAATACTGCAAGGGTTCGTTGAACTGACTGTAAGCTTCCAGCAGCAGCCGGGTTTTGCGAGAACTGCCGCTGCCTAATTCTACTAATTCGCAGGCACCCGTTAGTTGAGCAATTTCAGGGGCATAGGTTTCTAAAATTGACTGCTCAGTACGAGTGGGGTAGTACTCTGGCAAATCGCAGATTTGTTCAAAGAATTGCGAGCCGCGATCGTCATAAAAATAGCGGCAAGGGAGAGTCTTTGGTGTTTGCTCTAACCCTTGAATGACATCTTCTCCCTCGCGGATCAGCGCTTCTGATGAATTGAGCGTAATCCAACGCAGGCGAGACAATTCTGATTGCACAGTGGTCACTAAACGGATCTCCTTGCGTAATGGCGACGGTGTATTTCTCGTTCCCCAAGTTACTGAGGCAATCGCTGACGACTGATGATCTCTCCAGACGAGCGAGCGCTCACATCTTTCAAGACGCTGCAAAAGTTGATCTTGCCTAACGCCTTAATCGAATAGTCATACAGATCAGGACGAAGTGCAAAGCAAAAAATCCTAGTCCTTCTTCACTTCCAAGGGTTTAAGCCCATACAGTCTTAAGCCAGCAAGCTATGGAGGTAACAGCCTTTAAGGACTGACAAAAACTCTGTTGTCTCAAGCAATGGGGAAACCTTGAGACAGCCAGAAGCTCAGGCTCAGGCTATCAGGATATGTCTTCTTATGGAGGTTAAAGCTTTCTCTAGCGCATTCGCGTCTGCCTTTAGGTGAAAGGATCAACAAGCGTTAACAAAGAACATACCGATCGATAGAGGAGGTATAAGCGTAAACCTCTGTCTCTAGTCTCTTGCTTTGAGCCGCGATCGTGCTGAAGCTAGGCTTAAAAATTGGTGAGAAGATGCAGGCGCAAAATTTTAACGGACGCTCGAGAGCAGTCTCAACTTAGGATGCCTTGGCACAATCACAATGCTTTAGCAGGGTCAGCCGGACATTGAACCGCCCCGTTCGTTGACTGAAAGACTAACGGTGGAACCTTTGCAGCTTGTTGAGACGCACAAATTGCTGTCACAATCTTGTTGGTTGGCTTCGCGATCGCAACGGCTGCCGTATAGCTTTTTAAGCCTTCAGCTTTTGGAATGGCGGTAAGTTGAGCTTGATCGTTGTTGGGTACTGTGAGCTTGTAGGTGTAGTCGCTGTGAGCGGCGATCGGAACAGCTGCAAACCGCTCCAGTTCCTCTAATGTGACAGCAAAGCGAGTGTTCTGGCGATAGAATGCCTGCTGCGCTTTATTCATAGTGTCCAGGTAGTTTCTAGTCGCTGTCTGCTGCTGGTCGCGCGTACGCTCTGCCTTGACCTGAAGGGACAACTGGTTGCTAGAGGAAATTGTGGAGATTTTTTCACCCGCCTTTCGTTCCGCACCGCCCCAAGCATAGGAATGGGCAATGAGCGCAACCGCTCCACCCGCAACAAAAGACACCATTGTCACGATTGCTGACACCTTAAGATAGTTAACCGAACGATCGCTAGTTGGCGAGTCGTTGGGTGCATCTTGGAAAAAGCGATCGCGCCAGGGCAACCGCATACTGGTCTGCTGGAGTACGTCATTCCACGTCGCTACAACATTAGGCGAGGGCGCTTGAGGCTGTGAATCTTGTGAAGATGAGTCTTGGGACTGTGAATTTTGAGAACGTAAAGCTTGAATGTTTGCTTTAGCCTTTATCCAGCGCTGCTTCCACGTATCAAATTGAGTTGAGCGATCGCCAGAAGAATCCGTCACAGCACTAGAATCTGAGGTGCTAGAATCCGAGCTATCAGAATCTGGGACGTTAAAATCTGGGGTGCTAGAATCCGAGCTATTAGAATCTGGGGCGCTAGAATCCGGGACGTTAGAATTTGGGATGCTAGGACTAGACTCTGGAGCGCTAGAAGGTATCTCTGGAGTTTCAGCGACTGTAGGCCGAGGCACTGCAAACGTTTCAACCCATTGGGGCTGATCCTCGCCAAGGCGCTGCCCATACACCTGCACCTGTTGAATAGACGCAACTTCCAAACGGAGAATGCCTCGTCGCACAAACGTTACCAGTGTTTGGGCATTTAACGGACGAGCAGCATTGAGAAACACATGGAGACAATCCACTTCAATAAAAGTCTCTGCTGTTACTCCTTGCGGCTCTAGCGTGGCATTGATCAGTGTCGCGATCGCCTGTGGATCACCCTGTTTCGCAAGTTCGAGTAGATGCGGCTGAGTCATGGCAGAGCACTGAGGAAAAGAATTTGACTCGACAAATCATTTAGCATCAGGATACTCGCAAACTGTCGATCGGGCACAAAGTCAACTAAGCTCC
>DATNQS010000720.1:0-2155 GCA_036703925.1 Candidatus Sericytochromatia bacterium | reverse complement strand
ACACTAGAGGCGATGTTCTCTAGATAAAAAAACTGTTCGGCGATCGGTCCCAAAAGATTCCGAATGACAACATCAAGACCCGGCAACTGCTTCAGATTCGCTGTCGCCTCGAAGTCAAGAGGGTGGCGAAAATGGTCGGCTCGCAAGCCAATAAGGGGCGTTTTAAGGAAAGACATACGATGAGGAGACGAAGGATAAAATTCAGCAAAAAGAGTAACTCTGCTGCCTGCGTTTAGCTAGCATCCAGGTTCAGAAGCAGCATCTAAACGGTTTTCAAAAGAGTACTGAAGAGAGCAACCACCGATAGTATAGCGAGAAGCTCTTATGTCTTGTCGTAAGCCACAGAGACACAGAGCGGGTGAAGAGTTAAAGGGGTAGAAGAGTGCATATATGGAAAACGGCTGTAAGAGGTGTGGTCTGACACTCCTCCTACAGCCGTTTGTTGCTCTCGACGTGTTTTTAGGCTGGTTTAGTAACGGTGGTGACGATCGTTGGGTCCGGTAACACCAACGGGCTATCTCCGTCTACCCCAAGCTGGGTTCGCTGTAGGTTGGCTCCTAGCTTTTGCAGCTTGGCTGTCAAGTTTTCGTAACCGCGATCGAGGTGATGCAATCCCTGTACCGTTGTTTTGCCATGCGCCGCTAAACCTGCCAGCACCAATGATGCAGAGGCGCGTAGGTCAGTTGCGACAACAGGAGCACCTGACAGCATTGGTACACCACGAATGATTGCGTGGGTGCCTTTGACGCGGATGTCTGCCCCCATGCGGGTTAGCTCTGCTACATGACCAAACCGATTTTCAAACACTGTCTCGGTGATGACGCTATCGCCATCGCTAAGAGTTAGCAGTGCCATCAGCGGTGCCTGCATATCAGTCGGAAACCCAGGATAGGGAAGCGTTTCAATATCGGTTGCAACATAGCGATGTCCCGGCACAATGCGGAGGCGATTCGGCGCGTCTTCAATAATTTGTGCGCCGATCTCATGGAGCTTCGCAATTACTGCGGTCAGATGGTCTGGAACGACAGGAGACAGGCTGATTTCAGAATGGGTAATGGCTCCAGCAACAAGGAACGTGCCCGCTTCTACACGATCGGGCACGATCGCATAGTCAGTTGTGTGCAAACTCGGCACGCCCAGAATCGTGATCGTATTGGTTCCAGCGCCACGAATCTTGGCACCCATTGCCCGACAAAAGTTTGCTAGATCAGCAACTTCTGGTTCTTGAGCGGCGTTTTCGATCGTCGTTTCACCCTCTGCCAGAGTTGCTGCCATCATCAGCGTCTCGGTTGCCCCAACGCTAGGATAGTCCAGATAGATCTTTGCCCCCTGAAGGCGCTTATTTCTGCCACTGAGGTACGCATTGACGATGCCGTGATCAATTTGTACATCTGCACCCATTGCCTGCAAACCGCGCACATGGAGGTCCACAGGTCGAGCGCCGATCGCGCAGCCACCAGGCAAGGGGATCTTAGCAACGCCTAAACGCGCCAGGAGAGGACCAATGACAAAAAAGCTGGCGCGCAGTTGGCTGACCAACTCGTAAGGTGCTTTTGACTGAGCAATGTGAGAGGCATTGACCAATAAGCTGTTTCCTTGCCGTTCTAGCTTCACTCCTAGTGCAGAAAGAATTTCTGCCATACGGGTGACATCCGCCAGCGCTGGCACGTTGCGAATGAGGCAATCTTGTGAGCAAAGTAGCGCTCCAGCCATGATCACGAGCGCAGAATTCTTGGCACCGCTGATGTCTACATGCCCATGCAAGGAGGCACCACCCCAAATTTCTAGGACGGTTTTATCTTCTTCCGATGAAGAATGAGTGTTTGAGAGGCTAGGCGAAAGAGTAATTGGTCTGTCCTCCAATAAATGCTGGGTCTAGGTCTAACGTAGCCATTTGTCTTGAAGCCGTTTTTTAGTGAGCCTAAAAAAACGAACACCGAAATTCTACCGGAAAGATCCAGAATGTACAGTTTTTTATCGTCTGTGCGATCGCATCGTTTGCTGGGGGCATCACGCAGTATGCTCTATTTCTGCACTAAAGTGATTGACAGATGTCGCTAAGTAATCCATGATTATGAATCGCGGCTGTGGCTGTGTACAAGCGGAACTGGCGGAATTGGTAGACGCGCTAGATTCAGGTTCTAGTGTTCGCAAG
>DATNQS010000719.1:0-5919 GCA_036703925.1 Candidatus Sericytochromatia bacterium | reverse complement strand
ACTGCCCACCAGTCCCATTATCGCTAGCCCTTCACCGCAACCAACGGCGATCGTGAATCCGTTTGTGAAAGGCGTGGACAAAGCAGCGAGTGCCACTCAGTTAGCGCAGTCTGCCCAAACTACGGACGATTGGAGACTGGTACTTAGTCAATGGCAACGAGCGATCGCGTTTATGCAAGCAGTGCCAGCTTCTGATCCAAATCATGCAGCGGCGCAAAAGCTGCTTGTTCAGTATCGACAGGCTTTAGCACGCACCCAGCAGCAAGCCAAAGGCGGCGGTGCAAGCCAGAGTGCACCAGTTGCTCAAACCAATACTGATGGCGGCATTCCTTTAATTGCCGGTGCGCAACCATCTGCCAGTCCTACTGCAAAGGATATGTCAACCACTGCAATGGCAACTGTAAAGGTCTTGCTTCAGCAACAAACAGACTTTTTCGCCAAACAGAAGCGCTTTGCTGCAACCTTCGCAGAACTAGAAAGCAGCGTCCCTGCTGATACACCCGCTTACGCTTATAGCACCAGCGTGTCGCCGTTAAAGCAAGCGATCGTTACGGCAACAGCCAAGCAGGATGGCTTGCCTAGTTATACAGGTACGTTGCTCTCAGTGAAAGATGAGCAGAACAAAGACACAACTGTATCGGCAATCTGTGTGACAAGCAAACCGACAAAAGTGCCACCAGACGTACCCCAAAGCTCTGGTAAAGAGATCCAGTGCCCGCCTGGTGCCTCAAAACTGTAAGTCCTGCCTTGCTTAATTAGCGTCGCCGACTGCCAAAGCCACGCGATCGAGAGCTACCAAAACCTCGGCTAGGGCTACGATAGGTGCGGCTAGGACGATCGGAGCGTCGCAGTGTGCTGTTGCCAAACCCAGTGCCCGTGGAGCGACTAGCTTGTCCGGTGCCGCGCGTTCTGGCAGTACTAGAGGACGGCGATCGCAACTGTCCAGTTGTCCGCAAGCGGTTGTTACGCACTGCTGCCGGAGGAGTCTGGTAGCGCGATTGGTATCGGTTCACGGCTTGGCCGTAAGAGGAGCCATAGCCGCCGTATCCCATCATAGGCACACCCGGTTGATACATCGGTGGCATATAGTACTGCGGTCTAAAGAGCAAGCTACCGATCGCTTGTCCTGCTAATGCGCCTGCAAACGGTGTCCAGAAATTAGATTCTCGACGCACAACGACCGTCTCCTGCTGCCCCGTCTGTGGATTGTTTTGAGTTTCCGTTACGTTGTGAACGTACTCAATCTTAAAGTCTTCTGTGAGATGGAGAGACGGCTGACCTTTGTCAACCTTGAGGTAGCTTTTCTTACCAGCCGCAACTTCTTCTTCGGTTAAACGAGCCATCTGTAGGTCGGTGGCGCGAAACGCAGACGATTCACCCGGTTTTGTATTGAGTACAGCTACGTTGTATTCGCCACCATCATCGTTGTAGGTCGCCTGCTGTACAGGGTACTCGCCATCCGAAAGGCGGCTCTGGGCAACGGGGCGAGCTGATTGAGTTGGCTGCGATCGCGTTTCAGCAGTTGAGTTGGTTGCAAGAGGACTGCCACACCCGACCGAAGTCCAGATGAGCGTTAAAGTCATTGAGAGAACTAAAAATTTGCGAAGCATACGTCTAAAAGTGATTAAAGGTGTCAGTGAATAAAGGGGCAGCCAAGGAAGAGTCGGTTTAGAGTGGAATAAGCTCTGGGAAGTTACCAAGTACCTGATCAGGTGTCAACTCATCGCCTAACCGTGCGGGCGAAAAGTGCACTTGAACGGCGCGTAGCCTTTCCTGGTAATGCAGATTGATCATTGCCTTTAGCCCTATTCTCAAAGCACTCATGTTGGCAAGATCAGTTTCCAGTTCTGGTACTTCGCCCTCAGAAGCAACCGTTAGCATGACAACAAGGTGACGGGTGGCAGGCAGGGTCAGCGGGTCGTCAGCATTCCCAGCTGATTCCAGCGCTGGGGCACTGGAATAACGCTGTGCTGAATCAGTAAACAACTCCGTAACAAAATCGCCTGCTTCGCCTTCGTCCCAAAAGACCTCCCCTTCGTTACCAGCAGACTGCCAGTAGATGTCGTGCTGAAGTAAGCCCTGGCAAATTTCGACTAAGCCTTCTCCCAGATCTTGCATATCGCCTTCTGTCTCTACAGCGTCACGAGCAGCACTATTAAGGATGCCTAGTAAGGTTGCAACTTCATCACCTGCCAAATGGATAAAGATGCGACAGACAACAAAGCGAGTTTTGCCAGTGAATTGATTAAGGCGATCGCGCCACGCATTCATGTCTTCTTTCCTCTGGTGATAATGATAGTCGCTTAGTCAGGTTAGCCCTGACACTACTGTATGCAGCCACTCGCGTAAAACTATCTACCTCAGGTGTAGCCCACATTCTGGTCTGCATAAGGTGCGGATTTCTGCCCATCAGGTTACGGTTGACGGGAGGGGTATGAGGGCAGAAGGTAGAGGGCAAAAGGTAGAAGCTGAAATTTACTAATGGCTCCCCCTTTTACCCCTTCACCCCTTCACTCTTCACCCTCTGCTCCCTTACCTCTTTGTGAGTGCTACCGTAGAACGGTGCTGAAAGAGTTTTGCAGCTATTATTCTTTAATTCAAAAGCCAAAATCGTTAGATGAGTATTTTTACGCTGCGATCGCTCCACAAAGACTTTGGCATCAAAGAGATTTTGCATGGTGCTAACTTTAGCCTGGATGATGGCGATAAGGTGGGGTTAATTGGCACCAACGGCTCTGGTAAATCCACGCTGCTAAAAATGATTGCGGGGCAAGAGTCGATCGACAGTGGCGAAATTCTCGTCAACTCTGGTGTTCGCATTGTCTATCTACCGCAGCAACCAGAGTTAGACGACGATCGTACCGTCCTGGAACAGGTCTTTGCAGACAGTGGCGACCAGATGGCGCTGGTGCGAGAATTTGAGGACGTTTCCGATAAGCTGGCGCATGGGCATGGCGATCAAGACCAACTGATGGCGCGGCTTTCTAGCCTGACGCATCGCCTGGATGCAACCGGAGCCTGGGACTTAGAAACCAATGCCAAAATTATTCTGACTCGGCTTGGCATTGAGGACTTTGATGCCAAAATTGGCAGCCTTTCGGGTGGCTACCGCAAACGCATTGCCCTGGCAGCAGCGTTATTGTCGGAACCAGATGTGCTGCTGATGGATGAGCCGACGAACCATTTGGATGCGCTCTCAGTCGAATGGCTGCAAAGTTACCTCAACCGCTTTCGAGGCGCACTACTGCTGATTACCCACGATCGCTACTTTCTCGATCGCGTGACCAATCGCATTCTTGAGATCGATCGCGGCGACCTTTACACTTACAGCGGCAACTACTCCTACTATTTGGAGAAAAAAGCACTGTCAGAAGATTCTGCTGCCAGCACCGAGCGCAAGCATGCAGGGCTGCTGCGACGCGAACTGGAATGGCTGAAACGAGGTCCGAAAGCGCGCAGTACGAAACAAAAAGCGCGGATCGATCGCATCCGTGCCATGCAGTCAACTGAATTCAAAGAGGGGCATGGCAAAGTTGATC
Source organism: Candidatus Sericytochromatia bacterium (assembly GCA_036703925.1). Classification (GTDB taxonomy): domain Bacteria; phylum Cyanobacteriota; class Cyanobacteriia; order Leptolyngbyales; family Leptolyngbyaceae; genus Stenomitos. The sequence goes on along the minus strand of DATNQS010000719.1, from coordinate 2,380 downwards.
TGGCAACGGCAGGGCGGCGCATTGGCAAGAAAGTAATTGAGCTGGTGAATGTCTCAAAAGGCTATGGCGATCGCACATTAATCAACAACTTCACCTACGAGTTTAGCCCGGAAGATCGGGTGGGGATCATCGGCGGCAACGGTGTTGGCAAGTCTACCTTGATGGACATGATCACCGGACGCTTGCAGCCCGACTCAGGCACCGTCGATCGTGGCACGACCATTCACATTGGCTATTTTGACCAGCATTCCGATGACCTTAGGCTGAAGCCCGAACAGCGTGTGATCGACTATCTCAAAGATGTCGCTGAACTGGTGAAAATTGCGGATGGCTCCGTGATTACTGCCTCCCAAATGCTGGAGCGCTTTCTGTTTCCTGGTAATCAGCAGTACGCCCCGATTAACAAACTCTCTGGTGGTGAAAAGCGTCGTCTTTTCCTGCTGCGCGTTCTCATGAGTGCCCCCAATGTCCTCATCCTGGACGAGCCGACTAATGACCTGGATGTGCAAACCCTTGCCGTCCTGGAAGATTACCTGGAAGACTTCAACGGCTGCGTGATTGTTGTCTCTCACGATCGCTACTTCCTCGATCGCGTAGTTGATACCATCTTTGCCTTTGAGTCTGACGGCACTCTACGTCAATACCCTGGAAATTACTCGGTATATTTGGACTATAAGCAGGCAGAGGAGGGTGAGGAGAAAGGAGAGAGGAGAGAGAGAGAGGCGAAAGAAGAGCGGGAGGAGAAAGAAGAGCGGAGAACGGAGAAAGACGTTCAGCCGGAACACCCCTTCCCCCGCGCCCCTTCCCCCTCACCCTCTAAAGCTCGCAAGCTTTCCTACAAAGAAAAGCGTGAATTCGAGCAGTTGGAAGCACAGATCCCCGCTATGGAAGCGGAGAAAGCGCAGATTGAGCAAACGTTATACAAAAATCCGCCGTCGGGTTTTACTGAGGTGCAAACACTGTCTTCTCGGCTGGCTGAGTTGAATGCCACGATCGATACGGCAACCGAGCGCTGGCTAGAGCTATCGGAAATGGAATCCTAAACCGCTAACCGCTACAAGAACTCACACATAGCTACTTAGACAAATTCGCTCTCTGGCAAAAAGCCATAGCAGAGAGCAACGGGTGAATCTTCAACACCGTTCATCCCGCATTCTTTGCGTCCGCAGTGAATGCAATCTGATTGGGTGGGCAACACTAATTCGATCGCGGGATAGACGCTGATCCCCTGATTGATGAAGCCCTGCCCTTCCAAATCTGAGAGGACACTGCAAATTAGAAGTGCCTGGGTAATACCAAGTGCCTCCCGCTGGTAGTTGATTTGCTTTAACGTTTCTCCAAACCCCTGAGTATCAGGTTTGATCAGCACCAGCACTTTTTCCGTCAGGCTAATGAAGCAATTCGGTTTGTCTTGCTCAAACAAATCCTTGTACTGAAGCGTAAACGTACCATCGGGGTAGCGCAACGTGCGGATCTGCCGTAAGAAAGGCAGGGTGAAGTTGCCCATCTCATCGATCGTATACCACCAGGATTTGTGCCATGCGTCAAAGGGCAAATGCAAGATTTCCTCAATTTGCTCTGGGCGAAACCCTGCTTCTACTAGCAGTGAGACAGTCAGTGACAGCGACAGATTTTTACCCAGCATCTGCATCTCTGATTCATGCTGGGTTAGTCTTGCTAGCTCTCGGCTCTCTTGAGTGCGGCTATTGCTTTTAAACAAGCGCTCTACTTCTCCAGGCGGTGCCAGCTTGCAATAAACCACTTCAAAATGCACAATGCCATCAGCCGTCTGTTGATAGCCCGTTGGTACGCCAACCTGTGTCGAAATAGTGCGAATGGAATGTCCCTGAGCCAGTGCAGGGATGCAGTTTTCTAACAGTGACTTGAGTACGTGGCTGTCAGCGATCGCCAGCGCCAGTTGGATCTGGTCATGCAGATTAGGTGCTCTTACAGCATCACTCACCGGATGAAACAGGGGATTCGTTGGCATAGCCTATTACCCATCGCTACTGCAGAATAAATGCTATTGTCGAACAGTTTTGGCAGAACGACTCTACACCTGCACTTCTCTTAAGAAATCGATAGCTTTTGCCTGCTCGACAGTAGCGATCGCTACGCAGCACTGACCGCCCAATGATACAGACAAGCATTCAGCATTCAGCATTCAGCGTTGATACCAGTAGCCGAACCTACCCTTACTGTTGCTTGCTCAATAAATTGTGAAGTGTTTAGCTTGCGCTCAAATCCAGCGATTTTGCAAAAAATGACGTTGCCTGGGTGCGCGATGGCATAATGGAGCAACTGACTACTTATGTTCCATTCGCAACCCGCTATTAGTTATGTCACAAGGACAGGGATTTGGCTTCGGTCTTGGCAAGAT
>DATNQS010000718.1:0-1512 GCA_036703925.1 Candidatus Sericytochromatia bacterium | reverse complement strand
AGTTTGTTTGAATTAGTACTGTTTGTGTAATATTACAAGTGTATGTGTACTATCAACTTTTAGACTGTTTAATAAAGTTGACTGACGAGCGCGCTTTTAGAGGTGATACGGTGACGCAAGCAAACATTCAAGGTAAGGCAGAGTCACAAGCAGCTACACGACAGGCTGCCAAAGAACCATTTTTGCCAGTCATGCGAGAGCTGGCACAGACGTTTCAAGCATTTAGTGCTTACGATGAAGAGCATATCCGGCAACTGGGCTTAACGGCACCGCAGTTTGACGTGATCAGCACGCTGGGCAACACGCCTGGGATGACAATGGGGCAACTGGCTGAAAAAACGCTGGTTACAAAAGGCACGTTAACAGGCATTATCGATCGTCTGGAACGCAAAGGCTTGGTGCGTCGTGAAGTGCCACCAGAAAACCGCCGTTGCTTCATGATTGTGCTGACGAGTGAGGGCGAGCACACGTTCGAGGAAACCTTTCCGGCGCACATGGCTTACCTTAAAGAGCGCTTTAGCAAATTAAGTGAGCAAGAACTGGAAGAGATCCGCCTGTCTCTTAAAAAGCTGCGAGAGGTGTTCTAGAGCATCACGGTCAACCGCCGACGGCACGATGGCTTGTTAGGCATCATGCTATACACTCACATTTCTTTCATGTCTCCGTAGCGGGTGCGATCGCTTGCATAACTGACTCAACATACTACACTTGTATTACGACCATTCATAGTATAAGGAGTCCCGTCATGCATACACTGACCCGCACCACCACAACCGACATGGAAGTCACCAGCATTCGACTGGAGCGGGAGTTAAAAGAAAAACTCAAAGAACTTTCTGGCAATCAGGGCTATCAGGCACTCATCCGCGACATACTCTGGCAGTATGTGCAGCAAAAGTCGGGAACCTACTCGCCTCAAGCGCTCCCCACCATTCGCGCTACTGTCGCAGCGATCGCTCAACAAGAAGAACGATGTGTCCTTACAGGTAATTTGATCCAGCCAAAGGAAGCAATGTTTTTGGGGCTGACCACTACGGGGGGCATGGTACCCCTCAGCACCAGCAGTTTGGCTTCGGAACGCACGTAACGATGAGAACCGATCAAATTTGGCAAAACCCCACGGTGGCGGAAAGTTTTTTGACGGGCGTACGGAGCGCAATTCCCTTCGCTACCGAGCAGATTAACATTGTGCTGCGCGTGCTTGACCAATTGGAACGTCCCATTTGCCGTGTTGCCGACTTGGGCTGTGGTGATGGGACGATCGCCCACGCCATCCTGAGCCATTACCTAGAGGCACACGTCACGGCGATCGACTTTTCGCCACCGATGCTAGAGCAGGCAACACAACGGTTGCAACCATTTGGCAAACGGGTAAACGTTGTACAGGCAGACCTTTACACACCAGACTGGCAACAGGGTCTAGAGCCGTTTGATGCGGTGCTGTCCGGTTACTGTATTCACCATTTGCCGAACGATCGCAAGCAGGCACTCTATCGCGAGATCTTTCACCTG
>DATNQS010000717.1:0-5971 GCA_036703925.1 Candidatus Sericytochromatia bacterium | reverse complement strand
TTGTTGAGCTTGTCTTTCCATTTACCAAGCTGCGAACTAGTCCAATCCCCATAAATACGTTTGACATGAGACGTGCCGTACTTAGTAATCTCTTTTAGCAATGCTTCAATCAGATCAGCATTCGCATTATCGGCATCAATTAAGACAGCCAAGCGATTGGACTTAAATTGCACTTCTCTACTCATAAATATTTCTATTCATAAATGGATCGTTTAAAAGCTATTCTTTAAATGAATACCAATGGTTTATCTTTCAACGGTGCAAAGGCTTCGGCATCAAAGCGATAAAGGCTGGCGGGTCTGCCAGCACCTCTAGAGGCTTTTACACCTGTATCGGATAGAAAGCCCATCTTGAGAAGGCGCGATCGAAAGTTAGAATAATCGGAAAAATTCTCGCCTAAAACAGTTGTATAAAGCTGATAAAGATCGCTGAGTGTAAACAGTTCTGGCAGCACTTCAAAGGCGACTGGGCTATATTCCAGCTTGTTCCTCAGGCGGCGATGACCGTATTCCAGCACTTTATTGTGGTCAAAGGCGAGTTGGGGCACTTGGTCGAGCGGATACCAGGCAATGCCGCTCACACCATCAGCAATCAGTTCGGCTTCAGCAAACCGGACAAGGGCAAAGTAGCTGACGGAGAGATAACGAACGCCGTAGCTGTGTGCAGACTCGCGTGGGTCGCGATCTGGGCCGCCAAACGTATAAAGCTGCTCCAGATAAAGGTTACGGGCACGAATTTTTTCGGCAAGGATGCGGTACGCAGCATCTTCGAGCGATTCACCACGTCTTACCAGCGTGCCAGGAAAACTCCACTGTCCCAAAAAAGGTTCTTCTTGCCGCATGACCAGCAGCACCAGCAAGCGATTTTGTGCCGTATCGACAGAGAAAATCACGTTGTCAACGCCAACTTTGAAGTCTGCGAGGGCACGATCGCTCAATGAATGGGTTGGTGGATGGGCTGTTTTGCGTTGGAGGCGTTCTGGCATGGGTATAGTTGCTCCCGGTGGATATAAGCTTCGATGGGAGGTGTCAAGGCATCGGTGTCTCCACGCTCACGATACGCAGTGGAGGATATATCGGGACCTGTCAAATCCGCGATCGTCAGACGTGCGCCTCTTTGCCTCAATTCTGCCAGAGCCATTTCATTTGGTATGAACCCTGGTCTTGGAATAATCAGTAGATTAACCCGCTCTAGCAGCGTTTCACTTTGATACCAGTTGGGCAGTTGGTAAATCAAATCAGACCCAATGACTAAAGTGAAGCTGGCATCCGTCCAAAGCGCTTCGGCAATTTCAAGCGTGTGGATGGTGCGAGGTTTGCTGAGTTCTGGGTAAAGGAGCAGGTTGTGGCGAGGCGGGTTAATGTCGTCCAGCAACAGTTGCAGCATTGCCGTCCGATGGAGCAGCGACGTTTCATGCGACTTAAACGGATTGTCGGCTGCCCACACGGCAACGCGATCGAAGTGCTGCGATAACCAAACTAAGATTGCTTGATGTCCGGCGGTCGGAGGATCGGCGCTAGTGCCGAAAAGAGCAATGTTGAGCATGGGGAGTGGGTAGAAGGGTAGAGGGGTGAAGTGGTAAAGGAGTGAAAGGGTGAAGAGAATGGCTGATGGAAGTAAAATTGCCTGAGAAAAAGGGCGTAAAGGTTGATTGAAACCTCTAGGGATGCCGTTGGCGCTGGGTTTGAGCGATGAGGTCGAGTAGTGCTGTGGACGGTTCGACTGGGAGGGAAACTGGCTCGTCAATCTGGCGTACTGTGGCGGGGAGGCTGGCGACAGAATGGGTCGTGCGTTGAGCGATCGTCTCTAGCGTTTCAGCGGAGTGCAGGCGTTGTCCTTGTTTCATCACTAGCTGCATAAGCGGTTGTTCTCCAGTGAGGGTATTGGGTGAAGGTTCTGCTGACCGCTGACTGCTGACCGCTGACCGCTGGTTCTCTACCATCAGCCCGAGGCGATCGCCCACAGCCTGCCCCTGCTCATAGCTCCGAAAAATCTGCTTGCGTCCCGGATAACTCACTTTGCCTGTAGCCTCTTTCATGACGGGGATGCCGTCAATTTCTACCAGTTTATAAACACCATTTACAGGTGTCCCTGTTACCAATTGAGTGCCCAGCCCGTAGCCATCAATGCAGGCTCCTGCTACTTGAAGTTGAGTAATCTTGTATTCATCCAAATCGCCACTGGCAAAGATGGGGACATCGGGCAAGAGCTGACGCACCTGTTGGGATAAGGCTGCTAAATCACCAGAGTCAATGCGAATGCCTGCCAACTCGATTTCGTGCTGTTGCAATTTGGCAGCGAGGTGTTTGGCGGCGGCGATCGTATCAAACGTATCAATTAACAGCGGCGCACCGGGAAAGTAGCGGTGAAAAGCGGTAAATGCCTCTGCCTCACTGCCTTCGGTTGCCGCTAATGCCATCACCAGGGAATGTGCCATTGTACCGACGGGTTTGCGTCCCAGCTTCAGCGCTGCCAGCACATTAGAGGTCGCATCCAAGCCTGCTGCCAGGGCTGCACGCGCTGCCCAGAGTGACGCCTGGGGGCTAAAGGCTCGTCGCGTACCAAATTCATACAGCGTTGCGTGCGGGCCTGCTACATCGCGCAAACGAGCGGCACGGGTTGCAATTAAAGATTGATAGTTGAGCGTGTTGAGCAGGTACGTTTCAACGAGTTGTGCCTGCCAGAGGGGTGCTTCCACGCGCAGCAGCGGTTCATTAGCAAAGACGATCGTGCCTTCAGGGACTGCCCATACATCACCGCTAAAACGGCTGTCTGCCAGCAACGACCAGAAGCGATCGGGCGCATGGGTAAAAATGCCACTTGCCTGTAATGCTTCAATCTGCGCGGCATTGAACGCAAAGCGCTCTAAATAAGCGAGTGCTTGTGCCAACCCCATCGCGACTAAATAACCAAAGCCTGCGGGCAGCCGACGGGCGAAGAGTTCAAAGCTAGCACGTCGCTGATCTAACCCTTCACCGACGTAGCAGGCGGACATTGTGAGCTGGTAAAGGTCGGTTAGCAAGCTAGCGTCCTGCGGCAAAACGGTAAGCGACTCATCTGTTAAAAGAGAAGGGAGCGATGGCGCTACGCTTGCAGTTGTCTGAGGCGCGACCGAAGTAGCTTGTTTGAGCGGCGATCGAGTTGGCTCAAAACGACCTTCACTGTCAGTTGCTTGCTTTGTGGTCATTGGCGTACCTGGGCGATCGACTCGTTGCAGTGGGTCTTTTAATTATAGTTAGAAAAACCAAAACTAGAAAGAGTGAATCGCATCGTACATCCAATCCTTTCGCTTTAACGCCTACAATAAGCCCCAAAAACAAGGACAAATCTGTTCATCCACCATTAAAACTCTTTCTTTTATAGTAAATCTCATTAAAACAAGTAGCTTTTCGCCTCTATATCTCTATGCCGCAGTAGCAGTGCAGCGATGGCTATTCCTTGGCAAATCTTCATCAATAACCGCTTAAGAGGGATGAACCTCTTATTGCCTACTGATCATGAGAGCGTATCCTACAGCTTTGCCTCAGGTCAGGAGCGTGACGCTACCGGCATCAAGGTCATAGCGACCGCCCACAATTTTTAAGGTGCCTGCTTGCAGCCGTTCTGTTAACAGAGGCGATCGCTTGAGTTGGGCAATCTGATACCGCACGTTTGCCATGACTGCCGTATCAATTAGGTCGGCTGTCGCTCCCTTGTGGGGTTCGATCGCAGGCAAAATAGCTTTCACAAGGTTACTAATCGCACCCGGCAGCACTTCACTGTTAACCGCAGCGGTCACGGCACCACAGCGCTCGTGACCCAGCACCATCAAAACAGGCGTGTCGAGCAGAACGATCGCATATTCAATGCTGCCAATCACTTCAGGCGTAGCAATATTGCCCGCAATGCGGACATCAAAAATATCGCCAACGCCCTGGTCAAAAATCAGCTCAACTGGCACCCGTGAATCGGCACAGCTCAGAATAGTGGCAAACGGATGCTGGGCTTGAGACACTGCCTGCAAGCGAGCCGCCGATTGATCGGGATACTGGGGGTGGTGCTGCCTGAACCGCTGATTTCCTACCATCAGCTTTTGAAGCGCTGCCTCTGGCTTAAGGGGTTGAACCGTTGTAGTGGCTTCAGCCGCTTGCGCCTGTTTGCTACGCCAGAAAAGCCCGCTAGCGGCTACTAGCAGACTTGCGGCACCACTGGCGCTTTGTTTTAAGAAGTCGCGACGATCGATGAAGCGTTCTCTAAAGTCCTGTCTCTCCTGTTTCATAGTGCTTTTGTAGGGACGCGGCAAGCAAGCAAAGTTAAACCGTCATGAGCTGGCTGTGCTCTGAATCGTCAGAGCGGGTGTATCCCCTAGAGCCAGAGCGCTAACGTACGTCCCGAAGGAAACGCTGAAGCTTCAGTATACGGATAAGCGATCGTCAATGCTGTAACAAAAATGCTGTGACAGACTGATACGATCAACTCCATCCGGTTTCGACTGTGGATAAGAATGAGGAAACGAACGCTCATACTGCGGCAGTCAGGCGTGTTGCCTTACCGGGTGACAGCAGGAAAGGTAGAAGTGTTGCTTATTACATCCACTCGGCGTAAGCGTTGGATTGCGCCGAAAGGCTGGATTGCGCTGGGTTTGAGTGCGGCTGACTCAGCCGCCAAAGAAGCGTTAGAAGAAGCAGGCGTGAGTGGTCATGTGGTAACACCCGCGATCGAAACCTATGTCGCTCGCAAGTGGGGCTACCCGTGCGAGATGGAGCTTTTTCTAATGCGCGTTGAAACCGTGCTCGAAGATTGGCCAGAAGCCAAGCAACGAAAGCGGCAATGGTTGAGTCTGCCAGAAGCAGCGAAGTGTGTCAAAAGTAAAGCGCTCAAACACCTTTTGATCAGGCTTGAGGCACAGCCAGCACTGCTTGACCAGCATTGACTTGACCAGCATTAACTTGACCCGTGTTAACGAGCGAGGCAAGGTGTACCGACCTTCACTGGCAGAGCCAATCCCTCTGCTATGATGGAAAACGCCTCTCACTTTTCGGTCTGGAGGTAGATTTCGTGCAGGGTCAGGGCGATCGCGCCTGCACGTGACCTAGACTTAGAGGCTGGGGGGCTGTTAAGCGCCTGAGCCTCTTACCGTAGCTAGAACCCTTATTCTTTGAACTTGACCCGTGCCAAAACCATCCATACCCAAACGCAGCCCAGCCCCCGCGCAGCGTGCCCCTCAAACGCCCGTCTTGCCTCCACCTCTGGGCTTTGAGTATCAAGCCTTTGGTTTTTTAGCAGGCGAATTGTCCCCAGGTAAGGAGGGCTACTCCTTACGTGTTGATGACAAGCTGTTGACGTTGAGCGGCTGTAACGATCGGTTGCAGCGCTGGTTAAACACGCAAGAGCTGCCGCTCACAGGCTTTTTTGGCTTGTATCCCAAATCGACTCGCAGTGGCACAACCTTTTGGCTAAAGAGCTTTGAAGCCTCTGCACCTGCAACTGAATTGGGAGTTTTTAACATTGATGGTCAATTAGTTTCAACGAATGGCGCACAGCAGTTATTGCGGATTCACCGTAATCAACCCAATTCCACTGCAAAACCTTTTTTGATTAAAGTGTCAGGTTTTTTACCCGAATCAAAGCTAGGACAGTTTTGGGAATTAGAGTGCCTGTGGGAAGATGATCGGTTCTCGCTATTGGATGGGCGACGCTTCGAGCTTTAGCACCCTGGCAGCAGTGGGAGCGTTCCTTCAATGAAACTGCCTGTGGACTGCAAGAATGTGGCAGCGGGTAAAACAAGGCTGTAAGTATTGCTAACGTGAGTTCGGGTTAAGCCGGAAAGCTGAAAGCTTTGTTCAACAGGGCTTTTATCCACATCTCACCCTGAGAACTACAGCTAAAAACACCCGTTTTTTGCCCTCAAACCGCCAATTCGGGAATTTCTAAACGGTGCAGTACGAAAAATCAGTAGTTTCGGGCTCTTTTATCCCGAACTCACGTTATT
>DATNQS010000716.1:0-10285 GCA_036703925.1 Candidatus Sericytochromatia bacterium | reverse complement strand
TCGCGAGGTGGCTGGCTAGGGCTGTTGGCGATGGTCATTGTTGCCTTTGGGGTTTTACTGTGGCGTAAGCGGTTGCCTCGCCATTGGCTGGGCGCGATCGGACTTGCAAGTGTGTTATCACTGGCGCTTCTGGCACTAACCAACAACCGTTTGCGGCTGCTATTTTCGGGTGTTCTGAGTGGGCAAGCGGGCGGTGAAATCGCGTATCGGCTGATTATGGTCACAACAGGTTGGTCAATGGGCTGGAGCCGCCCCTTTACAGGTGTGGGGCCTGGAGGGGTGCCGCTGCTGTTTCAACTACACCGTCCAGGGTGGGCAGGGCAGCAGGCAGAATGGGCGTATCAGCTACACAGTACTCCGGTGCACCTATGGGCAGAATTGGGACTGTGGGCAGTAGTGGTTGGTGGCGGCACGATCGCGTTACTGGTTTGGTGTGCGATCGACTGGTTGCGTGCAGTTGCCTTACCCACAGATACAGCAGCACAAACGCCGTCAATACTCATTGGCTGCCTTTTTAGTAGTTTATTGGGCTATGGCGTTGTTAGCCTGACGGATTATCAGCTTGACAACATTTGCATCAGCGGCACGCTTGTAGTGTTTTTAGCAGTGCTAACAGCAGAATTTCGCGATCGCCCTGATGGTGGGTTGAGAGCAGTCGATGATCGCCAGCTGATTGAGCTAACTGCCGCTACGCCCAATCCCCTCACGCCGCTACGTGTGCATCCGGTGCCGTTTCTGCCGCTTATGGGGGTTGGCATTCTCATGGCAGCGGTGATCTGGTTAATACCTGTCCATCGCGCCTGGTTGCTGTCCAGCCAGGGGTTTGCTGCACTTAGTCGAAATGATGTTGCCACGTTTGCCGAGCGCTTAAATCAGTCACATCAGCTAGCAAGCTGGGAGCCGTACTATGCCTATGAATTGGGTTGGAATTTAGGCAACTTGGGGCTGCAAGCTAGTAACCCACCGCAGCAGCAAGCACTACTCCAGGACGGCATTGAGTGGCTAAAACTGGGCAATCAAAGTGCACCAAACCAGGAATTTGGCACAACCAACCTGGCATGGCTATTACTGAACCGTGAGCCAAAGGCAGCTAGCCAAGCCTTTGCTCGATCGGCGCAGTTGATTCCAGCCAAACGGGGCGTTTTTTACGGGTTAGGACTGAGCTTGCTGGGACAGAGAGAGACAGAGCTGGCGATCGACGCTATCACCCTAGAAGCCTTGCGCGATCCCATTTTGCTGACCAGCCCGATCTGGAAACTACCAGGGCTACAGTCTTTGTACGAGCCAGTTGCCCGTCGCGTTGAGAGCACCCTGACAGCGCTGCTCGAAGCGTCTCCTAGCCCTGCACTAGCAGCGCAGTTACACCAGATCCGGGGCGGCTTACGCTGGTGGCAGGGAAACATGGCTGGAGCGCGTACCGATCTGACAACCTTTGGTACGACACTGAGTCGCGTTGTCCTCGACCTGGCTGAGAAACAAGCCATCGCGCCGTCCTTTCTGGCAGACGAAGGACGCACTGGGGCAACAAGCCGGAGTGGAGCACTGGCGATCGCGGCATGGCTTGACCCAGCAAAGCGGCAGACCTTGCTCCAGCAGGCATGGATTACTGCCACTCATACTGATCCACCGCCTAAAATCATGGCGGAACTGACGGCAACAATGGCGCGTTCGTCTACCTTTGACCAATGGCTAAAACAAAATGCGCCCAGTCAAACTTATCGGCGTGAACGGGCAGGGTTTGGCGTACTCAGCCGCCATATTGATGGTTCGATTCCAGTTGATTTTCTGACCGTTGTTGATAACGTGGCGATCGCCCAATTTTGCAAAGATTTGATCCCGTCGTTTGACTACGCGCCGGAGCTGGATACTGCCCTACAACCACGTCGTGATGCATTGGTGCAAAAGGTTTTGAAATGAGTAAGGGATCACAGAAAAAGCAAAAGAGATAACACTTTCTGTAAGAAGCAGACATTCAATCAAGGCACCCACTCTTTCTGCTTGCTGCTGCTAGCCGTCCTCGGAACTATTTGCGGCTCTGCACGGTCACTGATGACGGGAACGGGGGGCAAAGCGCATACTACTTTGTTTCTAAAAATTTGTCTGCGATCGCCCGGATTTAGCGCCAACAAAAAACGCCAATGTGCTGTGAGGGTACGATCACTGCCAGCCAGAAGCCTGTCTAAGGTGACGGCTCGATCGCATCGGCGAATTAGATGTTTGCATTAAACGATATCAGCGTTAAACGTCTATGTTTGAGTTCAAACATGGTCTTGTAACAGTTGCGATCGGCTACATTTAGCGTACGTTTCCATGCCCCCTTTTTGCCATGACTCCACGTTGTCGTAATTTTACAAATCGCGGCGGATGCATCAGAATGGGTAGGCAAACAAGCGTCATAGAGTTTAGCCGCCTCATTCACCTGGGTTAAGCCCGCAATCCAGTTCCCTGTAAACCCTTTGCCGTTTTAGTGCTAGGAGCAATTTATGAAATCATTGGTTCGTTGGAGTGCAGCCGCTGGGCTAGTTGGAAGCGCTCTTATTGGGTCGTTCTTAGCAGGTACCATGCAGGTGCTTGCGATTCCTCAAGAGCAAATTATCAAGAAGCTTGGCCCCGTTCCTGTCTTTACAATTGCCAACTCACAGGGTGCGCCCCTAGTTGCGTCTCCTCCTAATGGTCAGAAAGGACGAGCCGTGGCAGGTGTCTTCATTAGCCAGAAAGATGCACAGGAATTTTTGAACAATCTGAAGAGCAAAAAACCTGATCTGGCAAAGAATGTACAGGTAGTGCCTATCTCCCTGGCAGAAGTTTATCAGCTCAACCAGACCAACAAAGGCAAGCCAGAGCAGCTTGACTTTGCCTACGTGCCCTCAAAGCAGCAAGTTGACACTGCCGTTTCGTTGTTGAAGCAGCAAGGTGGGCAAACATCGCAGCAGTTTAACGGCACACCACTTTTTGTGGCTCGTGGCGGCAAGGAGAAGGGCTACTTAACGATTCAGCAGAACGGCAAGCCAATTATTCCCATGTTTTTTAACAAGGAAGAATTGCAGGGTTTGCTCGATCGCTTTAAGCAGCAGCAGCCTACTCTAGCGGCCACCATCGATATTCAGGTGCTTAACCTGGAAGGACTGATGGAGGTCTTACAGACAAAGAATGATCCTCAACTCGATCAGATTGTGCTAGTGCCACCGCAGCAGTCGATCGACTTTTTGAAGTCAATTACACCACAACGGGGTGCGCCCGCGAATAAGCCTGCTGCTGCACCCGCTCCTGCACCGAAAAAGTAGGCAAGGCAGAGTCCGTGGGTGAGCCATAGCAAACAGCCGGAAAGAGACGACTTAGAGCAAGTCTCGTCCCAGCCACTCTCATCTCAAGCACTCTCGTCTCAACCAGTGAGGCGAGAGTTTCTTGTGTCTGGGCAGGCTCTCTCTCAATGGCGTATGCTGGCACGTCAGCAGGCGATCGTTGCCGATATTGCGATCGAGGAAGTCGATTGGCTCTTGCAAGATTTGGCTGGGCTAGACCGACCCTCGCTTCAGCTACAGACTTTCAGGGACAAAACAGATCTGCGGCTCAAGCTGCCGCTCTCTGAATTGACAGCCCTCTGGCAGCGTCGGCTGAGCGATCGCATTCCCATCCAATACCTCACTGGGATCGCTCCCTGGCGACAGTTTTTGCTTAACGTCTCGCCAGCGGTGCTGATTCCCCGCCCGGAGACGGAATATTTAATTGATTTAGCGATCGCCGCAATCAAGGCTCCTCCCAATTCCCAACGCTCGACATCTCTACTCTCCAACGGGCATTGGGCGGACTTGGGCACAGGTAGCGGGGCGATCGCCCTTGGGCTTGCTACGGCATTTCCCGAAGCAGTGATTCATGCTGTTGATCGCAGTGCGGCGGCATTGGCGATCGCCCAGTCAAATGCTCGGCAGTACAACCTGACAGACCGCATTCAGTTTTATGAAGGTTCCTGGCTGCAACCGTTAGAGCAACTTGAAGGCAAGTTGAGCGGCATCGTTGCCAATCCACCCTATATTCCCAGTGCAATGGTGCCAGCATTACAGCCAGAGGTTGCCCAACACGAACCGCACCTAGCGTTAGATGGCGGCAGGGACGGGCTGGACTGCCTGCGGCACCTGATTGCCACAGCACCAGACTATTTAGAACCGGGTGGCATCTGGCTCGTGGAAATGATGGCAGGACAGGCGATCACGGTTGCCGAACTGCTGCATCAGCAAGGTAGCTACTGCGAGATTCAGATCTATCCTGATCTGGCAGGCATTGACCGTTTCGCCCTGGCGTATCGCGCCTCAGCAGGGAGCTAGGAATTGTCTCGCTGCAAGGCGTTAGCGCGCTCGGTGGCTGCTTTTTGCAGCGATTCCTTATTCTCTTGCTGGTAGAGACTAGCAGCCGTCTGCAAACTGCGAATGGCAGCACGGCGATCGTCAAGCGCTTGTTGCGCCAGCCCTAGATTGTAGTAGGCATCGGCATAGTTTGAATTCAACCGAATCGCTTGATTGTAATCACCGACCGCTTCGCGGGTTCTGTTGAGCGCAAACTGCACATTGCCTCGGTTGTTGTAAGCGCCAGCCAGAATCGGAGCCTGTGGTCTCAGCGCGATCGCCTGGGCATAATCTTGCAAGGCAGCATCATGGTCTCCTTTTTTGGCACGTGCATTTGCCAGGTTAATATGTGCCTGTGCAAAGTTGCCGTCTAGCGCTACAGCCTGATTCCCTGCTTCCAGCGCTTTATCGTAATTCTGGCGATCGTAATAGGCGTAGCTCAGGTTGCTATGCAACACAGCAGAATTGGGGTCAAGTTTCAGCGCTTGCTCATAGTCTCTGATGGCAGTGCCCGGATCGCCCAGCTTGTGCCGCGCCACCCCCCGATTGAGGTAAGCTGTTGCATCATTGGGATTTTTCTCAATCGCCTGGTTGTAATCCTCGATCGCTTCCTTGTTGAAACCTTCCTGTGCTTTTTGCAGACCATCGTTATTAAAGCGCTGTGCCGCCGCAGGGTCAGCAGGCGTTTGCCCAAACTTGAACCAATTGGGGCGATTGGTAGACGACAACACTGCCGCCAGTAACCCAACAATGGCTGCTAGCAAAATCGCTGGAATAATCAACGCTTGATAGTTAGAAGCAGACCGTCGAATTCTATCCATGTTTGATTGAGTCCTAGACGGAACAAGAGCCGATGCTTCCGGCACAGGCGAAACTTCTGACATAGACCGAACTTCTGACATAGACCTGGGAAATAAGGCTGGAGAAGCTTCTGCACCTTGCAAAGACTCTGGATGAGGCGATCGTTCTGGTTCAGTCAGGTTGAACAACCGTTGCAAGATCACTTCTCTCGCTCGCGAATCATCTGGCGTTCTCCCGTTAGGAGCGTCGGACGGCAGCAATGGGTCTTCTCTGGGTCGCGAATCGTCTGGTGTTCCCATGGTAGGAGCGTCTAACAGCGCAATGAATTTGGGCTAGAGGCTGGCGTTTCAGGCAATGGCTCTGTAAAGGATACTAAATCCTTTTCTAGATACTAAATTCTTTTCTAAATGAAACATTGATGCTTGAGCGGTTATACCACCTTGCTGCTGCATGACTAGCACTCGCACTACTACATAGTTAGCAGTTGCAAAGTGACGATCGCCAGCCTGGTTCTCGGTAAAGCGACGGAGTTAGCTACCAACGTCAGACGTTAGACTCGCAATAGAACAACCTTATTTTCTCGTAGCGCTTCACCTAACTGCCTATCCTTTCTGCCTGAACCTGGCGCGATCGTCACCATGCTCTTAGAGATCTTCGCTACATTGTTGCTCGGCGGTCTGATGTTTCGCTGGGGCATACGCTTAGGGAAGCTGTTGCTGCGTAGAGGCGCAACCGCTAATGATTTGTTTAAGGGTAGAACTTCGCTTTCGTTACTCTTTTTAGGGCTTTACATCGCGCTACTTTTACTGGCGTTGAATGTGCCTCAAATGCAATTTCTACCAGTCGATTGGCGTGTCTATGGTATGCGTATTACCTGGACAATTATGCGTGTTGTCCTGCTAGGGTTTTGTGGGCTGGCGTATATCGTAAGCTGGCAAACGGCACGAGTACAGGTGATTGCAGTAGCGCTTATCGGTATCCTGGGCGTAACCGGATTTAGCGCTGCAGAAGTCTACTTTCTGGCTCCAATCCACACCTGGCTGCACAACAATCTCCAGTCCAACGGCGTGTTTAAGCAAACATCCATGAGCAGTTGTGCTCCCGCTGCCCTCGCTACCGTGCTGCGGCGCTGGCGGGTTGAGGCAACTGAGTCAAGTGTGGCACGGCTGGCAGGCACCAGCCGCTTGGGAACCTCTATGCCGCAGTTAATTGTCGCTGCCCATGAACTAGGGATGGATGGACTAGAATTGTCACCCACGTGGGAGCAGATGCAGCGAATTAATCGCCCAGGAGTGCTGGGCGTTTGGTTAATTAGTGGTGGACGGAAGCTGCCTCATGCAGTTGCTTTGCTAAAAATGAATAGTGAACTGGTAGTGATCGGCGATCCAGCCAGCGGCAAAGTCTATATGCTGAATCAGACGCAGTTTGCCAAAATTTGGCGGCAGCAATATGTACCAATTTTTCGGGCAAGCGATCGCAACCTTACGGCAGAACAAGCAGCCGACTACTTACAGCGCCTCGGCTATCTCAGCAAGCCCTCACGAGATCTTAGTCGAGCACTCCGTCGTTTTCAGACTGCTGTTGGCATCGCAACAACTGGCAACCTTGATCCGCAGACAGTGCTGCTGTTAACCGGTCCCTTTTTGCGGGAAGTACCAACGTTAGTGCCAGGCCAGGTATAGCAGTTAAGAAGAGTATCATTTTACACAAAGCTCTATACGTCTTGTTCCAGCTAAGTCCCTCCTGGGGATGAGTATTAACGCTTACTAATACAGCTATATGTTAAGTCTGCGAAAGCGTATTTAACATCTTTAGTGATTTATACAATCATTTTCCTTAATGAAATCAAAGACCGAGACTTTCTCTCAACGAGAATTACCTGTGCAGACTGACTATATTCTCGTTGTTGACGATTTGGCAGATAATCGCTTTCTGCTCAAGGCAATCCTGGAGGCCGAAGGCTACAACGTCGAACTAGCTAGTAGCGGTGTAGCAGCACTTGCACAGGCTGAGGCAGTGCTTCCAAAACTAATGCTGCTTGATGTCATGATGCCTGGGATGAGCGGGTACGAGGTTACACAGCGCGTTCGGCAGAGTACAAAACTTGCTAGCCTGCCTGTTGTGCTGATTACTGCTTATGGTCAAGAGAGCGCAAAAGTTGGCAAGGCGGCTGGGGCGAATGACTTCATCTGTAAGCCGTTTGACTTTGACGAATTGATCAAACGCATTCAGGCTTACGCTGTTTAGGCTTGCAGCTTCACTGAATCTTTAAGGTTAATGGGTTGGTTAACGCGTTAGACCGTTATCGCCTCAAAACCTGCAAAGAATGCTTTGGGGTCTGCGTCATGGCTTTTTCACCCCATTGCAGTTGTGACACCCATCACAGCTAGAGGTGATGCAAATTACGACTTTGCGTCTTGTTTATCACGAGTGCCACCAAGCAAGGGTGCCATAACTAGTAGTGACCCTACGTTCCGAAGTCGTCATGTCTGGTTCTCTACTAAACAAGGGTAACGCTGTACTCAACGCGATCGCCATCACTACCGCTCTGGCGATTATCTCGGGTTATCTACCGGTTCGAACTGTTTCCATCACGCAAATACAGTCGTCACTGCAAGCTCAGTTGCAGGACAGTCGGCAGTAATTAGGCTGAAAGCTAAAGGCTAGAAGCTAAAGGCTAAATTCTTATACTTCATTCTTTATTCCTTATCCTTTCCTCCTTTCCCCCAACGCTTCACTTCCCCTACTCCTTACTAAACTAAAGGGAATGCGCTCAAAGGGTAGAAATGGTGCGATTAAAACTATGGCAATGGCTGTCGTTAGGGTTGCCGATCGCCAGTATCGTCAGCTTTCTTGTGATCGCAGCAGGGTTTCAGATTCAGCAGTGGGGCATTAGCTGGATTTGGGGCGTTGTCGTGTTCATGTTTGTTATCTGGCGATGGCTGCTGGTGCGATGGACTCAGCCAGCACTGGCGCAAGTACGAGCAGTCGTGGCTGAGGTGACAGAAGAGCTGGAGGCGGATGCCACAGAAGCCTCAGCCGCACCAACAGGTAGCCCGGCTCGACAGGCAGAGATTGCTATTCAAACAATTCTGGACGAAGCACGCACTGATCCACCGCTATGGGACGGCTGGGCTGAGTTTTGGACTCGCTGCAAGCAGGTGGTTGAAGCAGTCGCTCATGCTTATTACCCACAGGTGCAGCGTCCACTGCTACAAATCTATGTACCACAGGCGTATGCGCTCATGCGGGGCACCGTTGACGACATGGATCAGTGGATGCAAAAGCTGTCGCCTGCACTGAACCAGGTGACGATCGGGCAGGCGTATCAAGCCTATGAAATTTACCAAAAGCTGGAACCATCCGCACGTAAGCTGCTGGAGGTATGGAACTGGGCGCAATGGCTTTTGAATCCGGTTGCTGCGCTGGCACGGACTGCAACGCAACGATCGAGCAATCGAGCCACCCAAGAATTATTGGTCAATCTGGGTCAGCTTTTGCGCGAAGCAGCGTTGACGAATCTGGGCAGACAGGCGATCGTCCTCTATGGTGGTATGCCTGCTGCCACATTAACGCTGCCAACGGCAACCCCAGCCTTGCCTAAAGCAAAGACTCAGACCTTAAGCGATATTTTGACTCAGGCAGAACCTACCGAAGCGGTAGAGCAGAAACCCGTCAACATCTTGCTGGTCGGACGCACCGGAGCCGGAAAGAGCAGTTTGATCAATACCCTCTTTGTCGATCGCCGCGCTGAGGTAGACGTGCTCCCCAGCACTGATCGCGTGCAGGACTATCACTGGCAAGCTGAGGGAGGCGAGTCGCTGACGTTATGGGATACTCCCGGCTACGAGCAAACCAACCGTACCGATCTGCGAGAACAAGTACTGGACTACATCACACAAGCCGATTTGCTGCTGCTGGTTACACCTGCCCTCGACCCAGCACTGCAAATGGACGTAGATTTCCTCAAAGACGCAAAGGCAGAAGTGGCAGATTTGCCTGTGATTGCGGTGGTGACTCAAGTCGATCGCCTGCGTCCGCTGCGTGAATGGGCACCTCCCTATGATTGGGAGTGGGGTGATCGTCCCAAAGAAGTCTCCATTAGAGACGCGACAGAGTATCGTGCCAAACTGTTAGGCGATCGTTGCAACCTGGTCGTGCCGATCGTGACAGGTGATTTGCAGAGCGGTCGGGCTGCCTGGAATATGGATCTGTTGTCAGTGGGGCTGATTCAGTCAATCTCGCCTGCCAAGCAACTGCGTCTCGCCCGCTTCTTGCGGAATCTGGATGCCCGCACGATTGCCGCTGCCAAAATCATCGACCACTACACCTTTCAGATGACCACCACGCAAGGACTAACGACCTTTATCAAAAGTCCCGTCCTGCGCTTTATTTCGACCTTAACCACCGGATCGCCCACGCTCGCATATCTGCTGGCAGAGCAAATTCCGGTCGAGCAACTGCCCATAGTGCTGGGCAAACTCCAGATGGCATACGACCTGTTTACGCTCCTCAATGCTGACCTGCCCAACGCCCGTAATTTCGACCTATTGGGTTTATGGCCGTTACTGCTGAACAACTCTACTTCACCCGATCGCAATGCCTGGGCGTTTGGTCATGCGGTCACGGAATACTGGACACGCTCCCGTGAAGTAAAGGGTAGCCAACAGTCGCTCACCTCTGAGCAACTCGAAGCGCGGTTTGAAGCATACCTTCAGCAGTATGGCGTGAAGTAGGGCGTTATCCAGTTGCGGTCGATCGCGCTACCTTAATCTAACGAGGCATGAACAAGGACTTTCCAGTGGGAACCGTTAGCAGATCATCAGATGTTTTCAAGCCATTGAGCAGCTTTTACCAGGCTAGAAGCCTCTTAAGCACGATCGCCTTAACTTGAACCTATGTTTCAAACTACTCGTCGTCGGCTTGCGCTCTGGTACACCACTGTTACAGCGGTGCTGCTGCTGCTGTTTGCCAGTGGCTTTTACCTCTATGTGCGCGAGACGTTGATTGAGCGGATTGACGACACGCTGAATCATGTGGTGGAAGTGGTGGGACGATCGATCGTCATCGAACCAGTAAATCCCCATTCTGAAGGCGGTGCTTTGCGCGTGAATGTAGAAGCCAGCTTTCGAGACAATGCGGCG
>DATNQS010000715.1:0-5237 GCA_036703925.1 Candidatus Sericytochromatia bacterium | reverse complement strand
CTTGCGCCCCTATGTGATGGTCATGCCCCAGTGAATTTCGCCCTTGTACGAACGATGGCGCTCAATCTATTTCGGCACCACGGCTTGGACTCTATCACTCAAGGCTTACGCCGTCTCGCCCATGATATCCCGACACTCTTTCCTTTTTTCAATAGATCAGCTCTGCTTATCGTACTGCAGGTTATGTTTGAGCCAATGAATCTGCAACAGCAGCGCTGTTTAGTGGAAATGTTGTACTGCCGTCCGGGGCAGTAGAAGCGACGTAAAACTCTTAGAGAGTGGCAATCGTTGCTCCTGCTGTTCAAAATTTTGCTGAAACCACGAGTGTTGTTCGATTGTGCGATCGATGTCCGAGCGATCGAGGTCGTAAAAGGTTAGGACGCTCGTCGTTACAAACGGATACAAAACTAATTTCTCTGCTGAAAAACTCAGTAAAATCTCGGTGCCGTTTCCTTTGAGCATGAAGAAATTACCAACAACCCCGTGATCCCACCTAGATATATGTAAACAATATGGCAGTAGAATAAGCTCCGTTGTGCAAATCAGGTCAAAGCAAAAATTTCGTGCCACATAATTTCATTACTCTTGACGAATCTGCATCGGTAGATTCGTCGTCTGCTTCAGAAGCATTGCCATTCACGTTACAAGACCTGAAAGCAAGTATCCCAGCTTACTGTTTTGAACCCTCTGTTTGGCGGTCGCTTTCGTACTTCTTTTTAGATTTGGGGATCATCGCTGCCCTGTATGCGATCGCCCACTTTATCAATGCCTGGTGGTTCTTTCCTATTTTCTGGTTGGCACAGGGAACCATGTTCTGGGCACTGTTTGTCGTAGGACATGATTGCGGTCACGGCTCTTTTTCACGCCAAAAGTGGCTGAATAGTCTCATTGGGCACCTCTCGCACACACCCATTTTGGTGCCGTACCACGGCTGGCGGATCAGCCATCGGACACATCACCGCAACACGGGCAACCTTGACACCGATGAAAGTTGGTATCCCGTCTCACAAACGAAATACGAGCAAATGCCCTGGTACGAGAAGCTGTTTCGCTTTTATCTGCCGCTGCTGGCTTATCCGATTTATTTGTTTAAGCGCTCGTCCGATCGCCAGGGATCGCACTTTCATCCTGGGAGCGACCTCTTTCGCCCATCTGAAAAATGGGATGTGCTGACCAGTACGGCACTATGGACGCTCATGCTTGCCTTCTTAGGTGGCTTAACCTATGCGTATGGCTGGCTTTTTCTGGTGCAGTACTATCTCGCGCCTTACATCGTCTTCGTGATCTGGCTGGATTTAGTCACCTTCTTGCATCATACCGAGCAAGAGATCCCCTGGTATCGCGGTGATGATTGGTTTTTCTTGAAGGGCGCGCTCTCGACGATCGATCGCGACTACGGCTTCATCAACACCATCCATCACGATATCGGTACGCACGTGGCGCATCACATTTTTCTGAATATGCCCCACTACCATCTCAAAGCGGCGACCAAAGCAATCAAGCCCATTCTTGGTTCCTATTACCGCAAGTCAGATGAGTCTATCTGGAGCAGCTTTGTGAAGTCTTATCGCACCTGCCGCTTTGTGCCAAATGATGGGTCGCAGGTCTACTATCAAAGACCGGAACATCAGCAAAACTGAGCCTTAGTGCTTAAGTTTCTTCACCAGGCGATCGCGTCGTGCTGCTTGAAGACGGCGCGATCGCTCCTCCCCACCGGAAGCATTCGTTTGTTGTAGACTCTCTATAGTGCAAGCCCTACAGGATGATGAGTCATCAGCTGGAACCGACCATCTAGCAGTTGCTGACCGCTCTTTGCCAATTAGGGGTACACAGCAGCAACCAAGTTTTAGTACTACAGGGCGCATGAGCAATGGCTGTTAAGCGCCGCTAGAACAGGAGATTACCGCATGCAGATTACCAAACGCAACGTTGAACTGCGGGTAGACGATAGCCTGATGCGAATGTATGTTGCCGCGCCCAAGCTAGCAGGGCAGTATCCTGGCATTCTCTTCTACAGCGATATTTATCAGTTAGGGGGCGCGATCGCTCGTTTGGTCGATCGCCTTGCAGGTTACGGCTATGTAGTGGCGGCTCCTGAAATTTTTCATCGGCTAGAACCAGTAGGCACGGTCATTGAACCAGATGACTTAGGACGCATGAGAGGTA
Organism: Candidatus Sericytochromatia bacterium; assembly: GCA_036703925.1. Classification (GTDB taxonomy): domain Bacteria; phylum Cyanobacteriota; class Cyanobacteriia; order Leptolyngbyales; family Leptolyngbyaceae; genus Stenomitos. The sequence goes on along the minus strand of DATNQS010000715.1, from coordinate 3,071 downwards.
ATGATGCTGCACGGCGCACCGCGATCGCCGACTACGATGCCGATGCTCGTGCTGCGATCGACTGGCTCAAGCAAGAGAGCGCTGTGGTGTCGGAGAAAATCGGCACGATGGGCTTTTGCATTGGTGGTCATCTTGCCCTTCGCGCTGCCTTTCAGCCGGAAGTCAAAGCGGCGGTTTGCTGCTACCCTACGGGTGTCCATAATGGCAAGTTAGGTCAAGGCATTGCCGACACACTTCAGCGCCTGAATGAGATCAGCGGTGATGTACTGCTGGTTTTTGGGACGCTGGATACCCACGTACCGGAAGAGGGTCGGCAGGCGATCGACCAGGCACTGACTCATGCTGGCGTAACGTACAGAAAGCTGTTGTACGAAGCCGAGCACACCTTTATGCGCGATGATGGTTATCGCTATGACTCAGCAGCAGCAGATGCTTCCTGGGCAGAAATTACAGCCTTTTTGGCACAGATTTTTGGCAAGCAAACCGTCAGCTAAGGTGCTTACTGAATTTTGGCTTCAAACGAGCGACAGAAATCTTGCATACCTGTTTTCATCGCAAAAATGGCAACAGGCGTTGCCAGCTTAAGCGGCAGCATAGTGTGTTCAGTCAGGGTCAGGAGAAGATTACCTGTTAACCCGTCTTCCAGACTTTCTTTCAGGTCGGCACGACAAAGAATGTGTCGCCACTGCTTGGCTAACCCTTCGATCCAGCGATCGTTTGTATCTGGTTCCTGCCCCACCTGAATTGCCAGTGCGATCGCGGCATCTTCCAGGTCGCCTTCACAGTCCTCAATCTCGTTTAGAGCCGTCAACGCATCGGGATAATCAGCCAGATCAACCCGAAATTGCTCAATCTCTTCTGGTGTCACAGTGATGGGCATAGGTCAGCAAACATTACAGCTTGCGCGATCGTATCATTTTAAAGCCTGACGGTGGTGGCTCTACAAACGCTGGCGCGATCGCTATAGCCCAACCAGTTCACGCGATTCTAAACCTGTCAGCTTTTGGGCGATCGTGAGTCGTGTTTCTAGCTTGGCAACGCTGAACTCATTCCGCAAATGTTCCAAGCGTGCCAGAGCATTTGCCTTTTCGGTCGAGATGCGGTTGAGTGCATCCAACCCACGCTGATACTCCTGGTTCACCTGAAGCACTTCAAAGCGACGAGCCTTGCGCTGGTTATCGTTTTTGAGCGCCGTCTCAAAGGCAACGACCATTTCGGCATTGCCTTCCAGTCGCGCAAGGTGCTGACGCACTTCTGCCATCTGGTACTCAAATTCGTTCACTGCCTGAGCCGCCTGAGCGATCGCGCTGGGATATTGGCTGAGACTAAGTTTCATAGAAGTATCCTCAAAAAGTAAGGCATAACGAAAAGACGATCGATTAGAAGGCTATGGGTGAAGTGTCGTTGTCGCTGAGATGAAGCGATCGCGTCTAACCGCTTTGTCGATCAGCGTAAAACAGGTGGGCGTACTGCTAACTCAGCGTTGCAACGTCATCAGACCAAGACTCCTCAGGCAACTAATTCCTTAAGTTGAGGCAACGGCGCACGACTGGGCAGCTCAATAGCCGCAGCAACCTGCTTTACTTCCTCAACATCGGCTTTTTCCAACACGCTGACTTCAAGCTTGACTGCAATCAAATACGACCCAGCTTCCCCTCCTACTGCCTCGGCAACTAAGGCTGCCAGCGCAGGATGCTCTGCCGTAATCGGGTCACGTAGCGTACAACGCTCCCAGTCGTACTTTGCCTTTGGGTCGAGGTTAAGAATGTAGTGCTTCGTCATGGGACAAAACCTTGATGGTATATATGTACTATTTTAGTGGATTTTTGCGAGAGTTTCAAGCGTAGTTTTAGGCTGCGATCGCCCCTGTTGAAGCAGCACTGCGATAGGCAGCTTGACCATTCTGTGCCGCAGTCAACCCCACATCCCGACGATCCCAATAGGCTAGGGTGCGGGCAAGATCACTGCATCCATGCAGTCTGATTTCGTACTGTTGCAGTATCACCTGGCTACGGCGAATTTGGAACTTGATGCCTCTTCTAGCGAGGCTCTGGGCAAACGTCTGCGCTTGCTTGAAGTGATCAAAACCGAGGTAGCAAACGTCAGGAGTGGCTCGGAAGGGCGATCGCACTACCAGCACTCTGGGTGACAAATACTGCCCAACGCGACCTGGCTGAAAGGAGAAAAACTGACCGACTTGCATTGGCAAAATCCTGGGTAGCGTCTAGTAAGCTGCGGCATCAATCTGTTTACTGTTTGTAGTACAGACTGTCAAACTATGTGGGCAAGATGCCAGCCTACAGTGGTTAAGCTTGCGTCACTTCTACTAGTACGATCGTAGTGAAAAAGTACTACCGTTGGGGGCAACGATCGTGGGTGAAAACCGCTGTCTGAACCAGCCACTCCAGTAGCCTTTGAGCTTGCAGGTGAGGCTTACCGCACTCCAGCGATCGTGTGTCATCGCTTGCTTGTTTGGCGATGGCTGCTTTGTGGCGGTTGTACCCGAACGTTGAGCGTGATTACAACACGGCTTTGAACCGTGACCAGTGAAAGGCATCTAGTAAGGGGTCGGATTGTCGCTGCAAGATGCGATCGACCAGCAGTTGCGCTGTTACGGGAGCTAACAGAATACCGTTGCGGTAGTGCCCCGTTGCCAGCGTCAGATTGTCGTAAGGGCTGGCACCCAATAGCGGCAACTCATCAGGTGTTGCGGGTCGAAAGCCCCACCAAACCTCTTGCAGCGGCAAGCTTCGTAGGGCAGGATAAAGCCGCGTGGCTCGCTCTAGCAGGGTTTGTACGCCTTCGGGTGTATTCTCTGGCGTAAAGCCCACCGCTTCGCTAGTCGCACCAATCACAATCCGCCCATCTTGACGCGGCACGATATAGATCTCGCTGCCAAACAAAACGCTTTGCAGGGAAGGAGTTGCCCTTGCGGGAACCTGTACCGACAGCATTTGTCCTTTGCGGGGTTGAACAGGAATAGGCAACAAGTCCTGTGACCAAGCACCCGTCGCCAGCACGTAATGCGCGGCTTGAAAGGTGCCGTCTGCGGTTTGCACACCAAGCACGCG
>DATNQS010000714.1:0-2905 GCA_036703925.1 Candidatus Sericytochromatia bacterium | reverse complement strand
GTTGTAGATTTTTGGGGTTATGTTAACTTGTCTAAATTGAGAAAGCAGGGTAATCTTGCCTAAGTGTTTGTCGCTAGTGATCCAGATCGCTTACCTAAGTGATTTCTATCATTGGCAGATGGCAAGCTGAGTGACTCAAGGACAGTTAAACGCTGGACATTTTTAGGAGGTCGTTTTTTTGGAACGAACATTTCCGCAGAAGGTTAAGCCTGTTCCTTCCTGTGAAGTTGAAGATGGTGTGAATGTGAGTCAAATCAGGCAGGCTCCATCGGAGGTCAATCGTTTGGTTCGGACTTCTGCCGCCATGATCGGCTTGGCAATCTCGGTAGGGACGTGTAGTTTGCCCTTACCAGGTCAAAGTGATGAGGCGGTTGCTGCGGAACCCATTGCTGGTGAAGCGGCTGTAGGCGAACCGAACGCCAGTGCCTTGCCTCCAAAGTTTGATGTTGCGGCGATTTCTCATCCGACAGAAGCAACCGATCAACCTCAAAAGCTCTCGCCTTCGGGAGCCATTGAGCACACTGTGCAAGAAGGGCAAACCCTTTGGCAGCTGGCTCAATTGTACCAAGTTGATGCTACCGCGCTGGCTCTAGAAAACAGCATTCCGGTTAACGCCGTACTGCATGTTGGTCAGGTATTAAGAATTCAGGGTAGTGGTCAGGTCGCTCCCATAACGCCAACCGTTGATGTCGCTAATGTGCCTAGAGACTACGGTTCGGTTGATAGTGCTGCAACAGGTGATAGCGATCGTCCTGCTACTTCACAAGTGACGGACAAGGAAGCCCTTGCTGCTTCACAAGTGACGGATAACGAAGCCCTTGACACCTTGCGTCAAAAGCAAGAGCGTTTGCGACTGAGCCTTGCACAGCTTGAGTCTTCACGTAAAACATCTGCTCCGGTCACAGTTCCAGAGCCTGTGGCTGAGGTTGCTGTACCGTCCTCTGAAGCGTCTTACGCCGAAGCGTCCTACAAAGTTGTCTTGGGAGACACATTGGGAGCGATCGCAAAGGTACATGGCGTTTCATTGAAGCAGTTGTCCGAAGCGAACCGCCTGGTTAATCCCAATGTTTTGAGCGTTGGTCAAGTGCTGGTCGTTCCTCAAGCGAGTGAGAATGTATCTTCCGTTGTGTCTGCTACTGCTCCTGTGATGATTGCTTCGGCAAATCCAGAGCAAATGACGCTGCCAGCCGCTATTAGCCGACCTCCAGTTTTTCCCCAGGCTAAGACTGCACCATCCACGCAAGGCAGGTTCCAGCCTGCATCGTCTGCCCAAGTTGGGAGCGATCGGTTGCGCGGTATTGCTGTTCTACCTAGCCAGTCCAGCCAGTTAACTGCTGTTGATCAAACGGTTCCAGCAGTGTCTTTGAATCACTCGCCCATTGCTCCAGTGGCGATCGGTGGGGGCAATGAAGTTGCCACTTCGTCCTTTGTTGGCAACCAGCCAGCCCAGGCTGCTCAGACTGGTTCCAGCGCACAGCAGAGCTATGTGGAGAATCTCAGGCTGGAGATTGTTAAGCTGCGCGAAAAGTATCAGGGTTCAGTCAGCCAAATTGATCCTGCTCCACCCAGTACAAAGGTGGCGGCATCACCTCTGAACATTGCGGCACCTGCAAATGCTGAAGCTACAGCCTCGAGCAGTACCGAGCTGAAGTCTTCCCGTTATACCAAAGCTCTGCAGGCACAAATTCGCCAGCTACAAGATAGCCACCAGCAAGGTAACCGCGCTGTTGTGAAGCCTGCTGTTGCTACAACGTCTGTTGCACCGTCGGCGAAGCCTCAGTTGATGGCAACGGCATCCATTGGTGCTGAAAACTACGAGCCGCTAGTGCGATCGGCTACTGGGCAGATGGTTTCTCCAGACCTTCCCCCTCTAGGCTCGGTTGATGCGTATTTGCCTGGGAAGACAGATAAGTTTAACGGCTATATCTGGCCTGCAAAAGGTGTTTTGACCTCGGGATATGGTTACCGTTGGGGACGTATGCACAGAGGCATTGACATTGCTGCCCCTGTAGGAACTCCAATCTTTGCAGCGGCGGCTGGTGTTGTCATTAGTGCTGGCTGGAACTCCGGTGGCTATGGCTACCTGGTTAAGATCCAGCATTCCGACGGCAGTGTCACTCTATACGCGCACAACAACCGCATCGTAGTCCGAGAAGGGCAAACAGTGGCTCAGGGTCAACAAATCGCCGATATGGGCAGCACGGGCTACAGCACTGGCCCTCACTCCCATTTCGAGGTTCATCGCCCTGGTCAGGGAGCCGTCAACCCAACGGCTTACTTGCCAAGAGGACAGGCGTAACCCCTTTCAAGTTAAAGCATTACTACATTGGGGGAGCATTTTAGCTCCCCTTTTTCGCTTGCAGCTTTTGATGCGGTTACCCTGCATCTGCTGAGTGGTGCTTATTAGTAAGTGGTGCTTATCAGAAAAGACTCAGCAGCACATGGCAACGGTCCGGTTAGAAGGTATTACACGACAGTTTGGCAGTGCGGTAGCTCCTGCAGCAACGGGCATTGCAGACATTACGTTTGAGGTGCCCGATGGCCAGTTTTGGGTGCTGGTTGGCCCGTCTGGCTGTGGGAAATCTACGGTTCTTCGCACGATCGCTGGGTTAGAAGCGGCAACGGCTGGTGAGCTTTATATTGGCGATCACTGCGTCACTCAGATGCCAGCGCGTCAACGGGATGTGGCAATGGTGTTTCAAAACTACGCGCTGTATCCCCATATGAGCGTGGCAGAAAACCTTGCTTTTGGACTCCAGATGCGTCGGGTTAAAGCCCAGCAAAGGCAGGAACGGATTGTCGAAGTGGCAAAAATGCTTGCGATCGACCATTTGCTTGATCGCAAGCCGGGTCAGCTATCGGGGGGTCAACAGCAGCGTGTGGCGTTGGGTCGGGCGATCGCTCG
>DATNQS010000713.1:0-4535 GCA_036703925.1 Candidatus Sericytochromatia bacterium | reverse complement strand
TTCCCTTCGTTAGTGCGCTGGTAGTTGTTTTGCGCGTTGGGAATGCTGGGATTGCTGAGCAGTCGTATCGCGTTACCAGCTTGAAGGCGTACTCTCAAGCGATCTTTGCCTGTAAAGCTCGTCAGCAGGTTTAAACGAATGCGATCGTTAAAGACAGTATTGGTGCCTCCTTGCTGTGGGAAATCACCAAACGCATCTGCGATCGTGAAGATGACTTCACCTGTTAGCTTGGTTGTAGTGGAGAATTGCTGCTTCTCAAGCGTTGCTGTCCGTGCATCTAGCGCATCGACACGACCGCGCAGGGTGGCTAGTTCAGCCGCAAATTCTTCTTGCAGCTTTTGGATTGCTAGTAAATCTTCTTTCTTAGCCAGATCGGCGGTGCCAGCAGCAATCAATTCGTTAATCCGATCCATGCAAGCATTTAAACCTGCGGCAAACTCATACCGAGTCAGCGCTCGGTTGCCGCGATAGGTGCGGTCAGGATAACCAACGATACAGCCATAGCGCTCAACCAGCGATTGCAGTGCTTGGAAAGCCCAGTCGGTGGGTTGCACATCTGACAACTGAGAGACAGAAGTCACCTGACTCGCACCGTCGGGTTCAACTTTACCTTCCGTGCTATAAACCGACAGTTGATTCAGCGGAACCGTTGATGAAATGGGCTGATCTGTTACAGCTGAAGCTTCTGCTACAAGCGTCGGGCTTTCAGGACGCGCCGATGTTGCTTCTATACTGCCAGCAGTTAGAGCTTGAGCCTTGCCAGCAGTCGTTTCAGCCCCTTTTACAGCCGAAGTTGTACCTGCGATCGTAGCAATAACAACAGCGGCGCTCAAAAGCGCTGGAGCTGTTAGCAAAGGCTTCCAAAACTGTTTTGGCATCATTACTTTCATACTCACACACCTCACACTCAAGACACAAATCCTACTCAGAAGCTGCTGAAAGAACCCATCGGATGAGTTTTTTTTCAACTCGTCAGATTTTACACTGACTTAAGCAAAAACGCTCGAAGCTTGTGTGCTTTTGATGATTACGCTTCTGTGTCTCGCACCTCTGCGAGCAACCGATACATGAAAAAAGCCCCGTAGAGACGGGGCTTAGGCTATTTGATAACTTGAGCGTTTAGCTCACTAGAACGAGAAGGTGGTCCGAACCACGCCAACATATTGCGTTGCGTTGTCGTTGTTCCCTTCTGGGTTGAAAATGACGATGACGCCAGGTGTAATCGCAATGTTGTTGGTAACACGGTAGCGGTACAGCGCTTCCACATGATAGGTGGTGTCGTTGTCAATCCGGCGTAGACCATTAGCAGCAATAAAGTCATTGCCAGTAACTTTGGGTGGAACACCGACGATGATGCCGCCCAAGTTGCCTTTCTTGCCCAGGTCGGGGAAGGCTAAGAAGACAGAACCGTTAAGAACGTCGGCTTCGTTTGCATTCCCGGCTTGATAGGCTTTGGTGTAGCCAAACCAGCCACCAACAATAAATTTCGGGCTGAGGCGGAACTGTGCCTGAACACCAAAAGCATCGGATGATGTGGCTCGACGAACCGCTGCACTGGAGGCAAAGGGGTTAGATGCATATCCACTACCAGTACTTGAGGTGATGTTGACCTCGTTACCAGGGTAGTAAGAGCGAGCATAAGTCAGCGCGACTTCAAGGGCGCGGCTGGGTTTGAGCACGACCTGCCCTAAAGCAGTGTAGGCACCATTGAAAAGACCGTTCGTTGGAGTTGGGTCATTGCTCAGGGTGTCAGCAATGTAGCCACCTTGAAGAGCGAGAAAATCGCTGAACTTGTACTCAAAGCTAAAACCAGCGCCCGCTGCACCGCTTCGGTAAATGGGGCTAAACCGTCCAAAACGAGACAGTGCGCCATTACCACTGCTGGTGAAAGGGCTAGTAGTGCTAACAAGACCGTTGTAGAACTCGTTTCCAGTGGCATCAACTTGAACCCTGAAGTTCTTGCTGAGCGCAAAGCGGTAGAAGACCTTGCTGACTTCAAGCGAGTTGGAGTTGTTGCCATCAAAACCCAGTCTGGTCTCGTTCGTTCCAGTGAAGGCACCCGAAAAAGGCGTGATGTTGCGCGCCTGCAAGCGAATTCTCAACTGATCTCTACCAGTAAAGCTGCTGTCTAAGTTCAGCCGAACGCGATCGGCAAAGATAGTTTCGGTCTGGTCATCCCTTAAAGTCGCTTCGTTACCGGCAGTAACACCACCGAGAAGGCTACCGTTACCGGTGCGGGTCGCACGATCACCAAAGGTGTCTGCGATCGTAAAGATGGCTTCACCCACTAGCTTGGTGGTGGTGGAGAATTGCTGCTTCTCCAGCGTGGCTGTCCGTGCTTCTAGAGCATCGACACGACCGCGCAAGGTGGCTAGTTCAGCGGCAAACTCTTCTTGCAGTTTTTGCACTGCCAGGAGGTCTTCTTTTTTGACCAGATCAGCGGTGCCAGCAGCAATCAATTCGTTAATCCGATCCATGCACGCATTCAAGCCAGCGGCAAACTCATACCGAGTCAGCGCCCGATTGCCGCGATAGGTGCGGTCGGGATAACCCACGATACAGCCATAGCGCTCCACCAACGATTGCAGTGCTTGGAAGGCCCAGTCAGTCGGCTGCACGTCTGACAACTGCGAAACAGAGGTCACTTGACCCACAATACCTGTCGCTGTCAGATCGTCGGTAGCTGGCTCATTTTCTTGAGTTGACGCTGTCGTTATCGTAGCGGACTGCGTTAGTGCTGGCGCTGTGTTGGCGCTCGTTTCAGTCGCTTTTACAGCCGAAGTTGTACCTGCGATCTTAGCAACAACAACAGCTACGCTCAAAAGCGCTGGAGCTGTTAACAAAGGCTTTCAAAACTGTTTTGATATCATTACTTTCATACTCACACACCTCACACTCAAGACATAAATCCTACTCAAAAGCTTCTGAGAGAACCCATCCAATGCTGTTTGCCTTTACAAATTTCGCCATTTTTGACGATATGAGTGGGGTTACAGCTAGGACAGGTAGGTAGAGAGGCTTACTTCCAACCCCAATCCACTTGCTTCTTAATCATGCCTGACTCAAGGGCGAAGTTACTCCAGTCTTGCAATAGCGTCTTCACTTCGGGCGTAACTTCTACTGAGACATCTTCTAGCTTGGTCGCTTTGTAATTAGGGTCGTTTTCTGACAAGTCTCTAATAACGGCTGGATCTAATCGGATTTTCTTGGCAAACCAGGTGCTTGCCTGTTCCTTGTTGGTGGCCGTAAATAAAATTGATTTTTGTAAAGCTGTAACAAACTGCTCCTTGGCTTGTGGATTCTTCTCCAAATAGTCCGATCGCATAATGGCGATGAACCGGAAGGGCCAGGTTTGCACAATCCGGGCGCTATGCTTTTCTTGCATCTTCAAAACCTGAGGCTGGCGAATCACAATTGCATCCGCAAAGTTTTGTTCAAACGCGAGCTGAAGCTCATCTGGTTTGGTATTCAGCAATTTCACATCAGTTTTCGCATCCAGGTTCATCTCTTTCAATAACCGCAATAAATCCAGGTGCGAATCTGAGCCAAATGATACAGCAATTTTCTTACCTTTAAGGTCTGCTGACTGCCGAATCGCGCTATCTTTGGGCACCATGAGGGAGTAGCTTGAACTACCCAAATTGGCGACTACTTGAGCTTTTCCAGGATTCTTTGACAGAAAGTTGGTTGCTGGCATCAAACTGGTAATCACAGCATCTACATCCCCCGCAGCCAGGGCTTCCATCATAGGCGGACCATACTGAAAGAAAACGAACTCTGGACTCAATCCTTGCTTCTTTGCAATTTCTGCCTTTTCCATCGTTGTGGCAACTTGTCCATTCATTCCTGATGGATAAGCAATCCGAATTTTGATTGATTCGGTTATTGCCTGTGAGCCTGTCTCTACTGTTTTTGTTTCAGCTACAGGTTGGCTGCTACCGTCAATCTTCGTTGAATTATTTGCCTGATTATTCGATGCGCAAGAGACAACCGTAAATGAGGCGATTGGTAAAACGATCGCATATTTGATAAACTGTCGCCGAGATTTGAACATCTAATTTCTCCAAGTAAAGTCGAGAGTTCTAATGAAGTGTTTTAGCAATTTAAAGAGACTAAACACACTTGCTTAATACTGAAATGATCTAATGCTACCTATTCAAGAAAGCTTAATAGAGCCGAGTTCGATTGAGCTCTTCGATCTCTGCTTCTATAGCAGCAACATCTAAGCCTCCAATTTGTTCAGCTTGAATTTTGCCAGCGCTAGGAAACTGTGCCCTCTCAACCTGAACTGTAGAATCCCATAGCTTTGAGCGTAGCAATGCTTTGGCACAGTGAAGAAAAGCCTCAGCGACCGTAACTAGAATCACAGTCTTGGGAGTTTTGCCATTTATTGCGCTGGGCAGCAACAAGTCTGGTTCTTTTCTAATCTTTGCTGTTCCGTTGACTCGCAAACTTTCATTGATGCCGGGAATGAGAAAGATTAGTGCCACATTTGGGTTATCAATAATGTTTGACATGGTATCAATGCGATTATT
>DATNQS010000712.1:0-13872 GCA_036703925.1 Candidatus Sericytochromatia bacterium | reverse complement strand
CCATACTGCCGCTGCTAGAAACGCCTCTGGGTGAGCTATTGCTGGCGTGTGCCCAAAAGCGGTTGTCAGAGCAGCCACCGATCGTCTGGAAGTCAGGTGCTTCTGCCTGTGTGGTCATGGCAGCAGAGGGTTACCCTGGCCCATTCAAGAAGGGCGAGCGCATTACTGGCATTGAAGAGGCAGAAGAGCAAGGCGCGATTGTGTTTCATGCAGGCACCAAAACCAAACAACAAGTGCTGCTGACCGATGGGGGTCGAGTGCTAGGCGTGACCGTGACGGATGAAACTTTCGATGCCGCACTTTCCAAAGCATATACCGCTGTCAACAGTATCCAGTTTGACGGTGCCTACTATCGCCGTGATATTGGCGATCGCGTTAGAACTACCGAGTCAGCCGCCAGTTAACTTATAGTGAAGGTAGTTGTTAGTTTTTAGCTATTGGCTGTTAGCTAAAAACAGCCTCTAAGAACTAATAACCAACAACTAACAACTATCTTCACGCCCTTGTTTGCCTTCCTGCGCCAAATTCGAGCAACTGTTGCTAGCTGGTGGTCGGAGTTTACGCTTCAGACCAAACTGATGGCAGCGGCAACACTGGTTGTCTCCTTGATCATGAGCGGGTTGACCTTCTGGGCAGTCAACACGATCCAGGAAGATGCTCGACTGGGCGATACCCGCTTTGGACGTGACCTAGGCTTGCTGCTAGCGGCAAATGTCGCACCCTTAGTGGACGAAAATCGTACAGAGCTAGCACGGTTCTCGCACCGCTTTTACAGCAGTACCTCCAGCATTCGCTATATGCTGTATGCCGATGCTGAGGGCAATATTTTCTTCGGCATTCCGTTTTCCGAGTCGGAAGTGCAAAACTCGCTAACGATTCGCCGCAAGATCCATCTGCCTGACAACTACGCTGAGAACACAGAAGCGCCAATGGTGCGGCAGCATATGACTCCGGATGGCGAAGTCACGGATGTCTTTGTACCGCTGATTAATGGAGGGGTCTACAAAGGGGTGCTGGCGATCGGCACCAACCCTAATCCTACCGTCGTTACGTCATCGCATCTGACCCGCGATGTGACCATTGCCGTGTTTGTGTCCATTTGGGTCATGGTGATTTTGGGTGCTGTCTTCAACGCGCTCACCATCACCAAGCCGATTAAGGAACTGCTAGTGGGGGTGAAAAACATTTCTTCTGGCAACTTTAAGCAGCGAGTTGATTTGCCCCTAGGTGGTGAACTGGGCGAACTGATTGGTAGCTTTAACGAGATGGCAGAAAAGCTAGAGCGTTATGAAGAACAGAACATTGAAGAACTAACCGCCGAAAAAGCCAAGCTCGAAACGCTGGTGTCGACGATCGCGGATGGTGCAGTGCTGCTAGACATAGAAATGCAGATTGTGCTGGTGAATCCGACCGCGCGTCGTCTTTTTGGCTGGGAGGGCGAAACAGTAGAAGGCGTTAACTTGTTGCGTTTATTGCCCTCACCCGTACAGGCAGAGATTACCCGTCCGCTGTATCAGATAGCCAAAGGAGAACTACGCGAGGGTGCCGAGTTCCGCATTACGCTGAAAGAACCACTCGATCGCACGGTGCGAATTCTGTTAACGACTGTGCTAGATGTGTCGCGGGAGAACGTCAAAGGCATCGCAATGACGGTACAGGACATTACTCGCGAAGCTGAACTCAACGAAGCCAAGAGCCAGTTTATCAGCAACGTCTCTCACGAGTTGAGAACACCACTGTTCAATATCAAATCCTTTATCGAAACGCTGCACGAATACGGCGAAGACTTAAGCCTTGACGAGCAACGAGAGTTTTTGGAAACAGCGAACCGCGAAACCGATCGCCTGACGCGCCTGGTCAACGATGTGCTGGATTTATCTAAACTAGAGTCTTTCAAGCTCTATAACTTTGAAGCGGTCGATCTGGCACAGCCGATTGAGCAAACCCTGCGAACCTACCGTCTCAATGCACGCGACAAAGGGATTGAACTCATCCAGGAAATTGAGCCGAACCTACCACCCGTTCTAGGGCATTACGATCTACTGTTGCAGGTTTTTACCAATCTGGTAGGCAATGCGCTGAAATTCACCGAAACAGGTGGCAAAGTAGCGCTTCGGGCGTATTTATTGGACAGCGCTGTCCAAAACCATCAGGAGAAAAGCACCTTTCTCTGCCCTCCACCTGAGAGCTGCGTGACTGAGGATGCCTTAGGTTTCAGGCACGTTCGCATTGAAGTAGCAGATACAGGGATCGGTATTGATGCAGACGATCAGTACGCTATCTTCGATCGCTTTTTCCGCGTTGAGAACCGGGTGCATACGCTTGAAGGCACTGGCTTAGGCTTGTCTATTGTGCGTAACATTATCGAAAAGCACTCTAGCCGCGCCCATCTTGTTAGTGAACCTGGAGTTGGCACCACCTTTTGGTTTGACCTCAAGGTGTTCCAAGAAGCAGCTTCAGCAGACGAGATTGCAGGACGATCGCAGCAAGACGAGCACTCTTTAGCAACCAATTCAGAAGCAACAACCGCGCCTCAAACCAGCCTCGTCATTACTTAACGGGACGGTTGAGGTAATCAGTTTTAAGCGTCTTTCCTTTGAGGCAACCCTAGCGGGGTGGTCTTCGCCGCTGCAAAAATTCAGGAATATCGAGCCCAGTTGGTTTGTTTTTAGGTTCTGCCACCGGCGGTGGACTGCCGACAGAGGGAGCAGCTACCCGACGGGTTGCGGTTGGTTTAGATACGGTTTGGGGTCTGACCTCATGCGTAAACCCTGTCGCGATCACTGTAATCCGAAGTTCGCCCTGCATTCGTTCATCAATCACTGCGCCAAAGATAATGTTTGCTTCTGGATCAACCACTTCATAGATGATTTCAGCTGCCGCGTTAACTTCATGCAGTGTTAAATCTGTGCCGCCCGTAATGTTAAAGACAACGCCACGCGCGCCTTCGATCGACGATTCCAACAACGGCGACGAAATCGAGGCGACGGCTGCTTCTCTCGCTCTCGACTTACCAGAGCCGATACCAATGCCCATCAGTGCCGAACCTGCATCTGCCATCACTGCACGTACATCAGCAAAGTCAACGTTGACCAAGCCTGGAATTGTAATGATGTCTGAAATACCCTGTACACCTTGACGCAGGATATCATCTGCGACACGAAAGGCTTCTTGCACAGGCGTTTGCTCTGAAATCACCGACAGCAACTTGTCATTGGGGATCACAATCAATGTATCGACCCGACTTTGTAGCGCGGCAATCCCTTCTTCTGCCTGGCTGGTGCGTCGCCGTCCTTCAAAGGTAAACGGACGAGTGACAACACCAACTGTCAGCGCACCCATTTCTTTGGCGACTTCTGCCACGATCGGTGCCGCTCCAGTACCCGTACCGCCACCCATGCCAGCCGTGATGAACACCAGATCGGCATTGTCTAGCGCAGCAGCAATTTCATCGCGTGATTCTTCGGCTGCTTTTTGACCGATCGCTGGGTTTCCGCCTGCGCCCAAGCCTCGCGTGAGCTTTTGACCCATTTGCAAGCGGTTAATTGCAGTTGCGTAAGTCAGCGCCTGGGCATCAGTATTAATTGACCAAAACTCAACCCCAACGACTTCGCTGGCAATCATGCGATTCACCGCATTACCGCCGCCGCCGCCAACCCCAATCACCTTAATTTTGGCTACGCTACTAGGCACAATATCACCACTCCTTGATTCTTCACCCCGCAAACCCCTGACATTGGCAGGTTGACTTAAGTGTAGTCCCGAGTTGCCAAAAGGATTTGCTGGCTCTGCTGGTAGTGATGCGTTGTTCTGCCCCTCGGCTTGAGAACCGTTATAGGCTGCCCCTGCGTCAGAATTAAGCGCCCTTGGACTCGCAGCCGAATTGCTATTAGCCGAATTATTATTAAGAGTCATTGGAATTGCAGCGGTTATAAACTACGTTTTAGTGTGTAGACGGTTTCATCAATGATAGGAGAACCAATTTAGCAAACTAATGTTAGCGCGAGAATTGCAACAGATTGAGCGGATCAATTAACTGAACGATGGGTCTTTGGTCTAGCTGCTGGTTATTCATAATCTCACACTTACAAAGCTAGGGAGTACCAGATTCTACAGGGTTTTGAGTTTTGGTCATTTGCACAATTGGGTTATCTGGGTTACGGAGATCAATATACGTGATTTGGCTGAACCTGGAGTCTCTTGCCAGCGATCGCATACGATCGAGCGTCTTTAACTGCGACGAGAATTGCCAGCTATAGGGACCAATGTGAACCGTGCCTAGCTCTGTTTTCAGGATAACGTTAGCTGGATCGCGCCAATCGATTTCCGAAACGTTAACGGGTGGACCTTGCTTTAGCTCTCGATACAGCTTTGACCAGGAAGGACGGTAGCTTTCTGGCTTGCCAATCACCTTTAGGGCTGGCAACTTTAACGACTGATCGAGCGCAACATAGCTTTCTAACGGCGTTAATATGCCATTTTCGTCAAGCAAGCCGCTTTTCGTCGTACTGCCCAACTTTACACCTGTTGGTAAAGGAGCAGCAGACGGTAGTGCAAGCGCTACAGGCAGCCGCTCTTTGACTTGCACAACCAACCCTGGAGGAAAAAGCTGTCGGCTGACAACCACATCCGTGATCGGGGCTTTTGCTTGAAGTTCACGTGCGATCGCCTGAGGCTCAACTCGAAACAGTGATTGGGGATACGGGATTGGCAGCAGCGATCGCAACGTACGCACCGGAATAAAGTGATTGCCCTCAATCCGCACCTGCTCTGGACGTTGAATGACCCATAGCGGTAGGGTTGCAGTCCAGATTGCTCCTGCGGTCAAGCCACAAATCGCCAGAGTCCGCCAGCTAGCCTGCAAAAACCGCACGCGTCTACGCTGGCGAAGCTTTTGCCGCCGTTGCGCTAACTCTGTACGAGAAACCGACCCAATACTGCTAGTCATCCAGATTTTTAGTACTCTGCCGCAAACGAGGTCTTAGCCTCTTAACATACCTGATTTTGCTGCACTCGCTCGGCAAGTTTCGGGCAAATCTTACGTTACTTGACTGCTGCCGATCGCGCTTAGAAAGAGCCAGGCTCACAACCTCAGTGACACTCAGCCGTTCAAGGCAAACGATCAAAAGATAAACGATCAGCCTGCCAAGACCAATTAAGCGACCTTTAAGCCATTCACCATGCTTTTTCTCATTGCAGCACTCACCATTTTTCCGGCAAGCCTGTCCTTAAACTTCGCCCTTAGAGAAGGCAAAGTAAAAAGAGCTGTTACCTGCCATTTGCAAGAAAGAGCCACTGGTCATCCCTTATCCCTCACTCCTCACCCTTAACTCGTCGCTTCCTGAAGCTGCACCGCAATGCGTTCGCCAAATTCGGGGTCGGTGTTCGCCAAGCCCAACAGTTGCAAATATTCCTGACGTGTCAACCCCCCTTTCTCGATGATGGCTAAAGCTTCAGCTTCGATTTCTTGCTCGACGCGCAGCGACTCTGTTTCAGTTTCTGCTCCTTGTAGCTCTCCCTCCCGACGTTCGATCAGAGCGACTACCTGTAGACACGCATGGACAAACTCGCTGACCTTCTCTGACGGAATGCTGCTGGGATCAACAACAGAACGGCTCGGTAGCGCTTGCGTCGCTGTTGCAGAGTCTAGCGGAATAGGTGCGTCTGCTGCTAAGACAGCGGATGGGTAGGCGACAAAACAGACAATGAGAATAGCCAACGACCACAGTAAGAGGTGCCGGGCACAACGGAGCAGTAAAAGCATGGCAGAGTACGTAAAGGCAGACACAAGCATACGATCGCTGGCTTTAACCTAGCGCGTTTAGGGCGCGTGAGCCATTCTGGCAGCATGATTTCTCTGTGCGTGCGGATCGCTCGCAATTTCGTATGACATTGGCAGATTAGACTGTAATCACCCTGGGTATCAAGACAGAGTATGTCAGTGTGAAGTAACGCAATGTAGGACTTTTAATGCCTGTAGGGACTGCCCACTCTACGGGACGCAAGTTAGACCCTGGCTCTCCTCCCATAGGAGAGAATCGGAAAGGTCTAAAAGCCCTTCTCCCGCATGGAGAAGAGTAAGAATAAGCGTAGATGAGTTACACAGCGCGTAAATTATGAAGGCAGTAAGCAGTTCAGTGTGGTGAAGCCAAAGCGAATAGTACTGGTGTTTGTTCTGATCGTCTGTGGGTTGTTGCTACTGTATTGGCAAGACATTCTGGTGGGCTGGCTGCTGGTGACAAAGCATTGCCCAAGTTGCGACCTCCGAGGGGCACGTCTAATTGGGGCAGATTTGCAGGAAGCGAACCTACAAGCGGCGAACCTGAGTGAGGCAAATTTAAGTGAGGCAAACCTTCAGGGGAGCAACCTGTCAGCGGCAACGCTGGAGCAGACAGATTTGAGTTTGAGCAACTTAACCAACGCCAGCCTGGTTAGCGCCAAATTAAACAGGGCAAATCTGAGTGGCGGGAGCCTGATCAAGACAAACTTACAGAATGCAACGCTGAAGCAGTCAAACCTGCTGTTCGCCGACCTTCAAGGAGCAAACCTAAGCGATGTCGATTTAAGGCAAGTGGAACTTTATGGAGCCAACCTTCTGAACACAACGCTGACTGGCACCCTACTGCCAGAACGATTCTTGCAAGAGGGACGACAACCAGAAAAGAAGGAATCGACTCTAGATTTCAACCTTCAGTAGCACTAAGCCAGTGAAAGGTCACCGTTTAAACAGGTGGTTCAGATGTGAATTTGGCTCAGGATAATCCGCAGGCGATCGTAGTCATCTTTCAACAGCAAACTGAGCGATCGTCCTGCTTGCACTAGCCACGCGCGGTCTGCCTGCCGCAGTTGATAGATTTCGCGGATCGTTGCGGCTGCCAGTGCATCTACAGGCGCACTAGGCATTTGCAACAGCGTACGCAAAAAATCTAACGTTTCGCTAAAGTGCAAAATCTCGGCTACTTCGCAAACGTGAACCGCTTGATGAATTTGGGGTGGGCGTGGCGGCAAGTGCTGATACACGCGGCCAGTCTCAGCAGCACCGCCATTTCTGGCTGCGACAGGTGCCTGAAAACCAACGATCGCCGCCCGAAACTCTGTCTTCAGCATGGCAAAGATTTGAGGCTGCTGTTCGCGCAGGTCTTGCAACGATAGACCCAATGCCCGCGCCCGATGAACGGAATCGATTGGGCTGGTAGTGGCGTGATAAACCACGGCATAGATCTGGTTGCCCGATTCTTCGTCGATCGATTTGACCCAACTGCCAAACGGTGGCATCACTGGGAAACTCAAGTTCTCTGGCTCTAAACATTGCGCCAGAAATTCGGTTGTCGCCGTTTCAATGACTTCCGCAATATGGCTCGACGGACGATTCTGGGCAGCAAATTGAGGCAGGGGAAGACGCATAGCAGAGTTATGAGTTTTAAGTGCTGAGTTTTGAGTTGTCTTTAATTCATAACTCAAAACTCATAACTCAAAACTTTTATCCCCTCACTTTCCTTTTTTCTTACCAGCGGTAACATCCACTTCTTCCAACTCTTTAAGGCGAAAGGTAATCAGCTTATCCCAGTTACCACCCTCAAACAGTACGGCTGCTTTACCGTCGCTAACACGCTGAACCAAGCCTTGAAAGGCATAGTAGGTATCTTCGGGATTGATGACCTTAACGGCTGAACCGGGTAAAATCATAGCTTTTGGTGTTGTAGTGGGGTGACAGATGAAAGTATAGGGGCTGTAGCTTACTTCTGCGAAGCAGTTAGGGTAAAGGCTAAAATCCTTTACTTATCCTTCATACTTTAGCCTTTATACTTTCCACTTTATTCTTTCTACCTCAATCTCGAAAGTTGAGACGTTGACGGAAGTTCGCAACGGACTGCACCAGCCCGATCGCAATGAAGTTTGTCAGTAAGGCAGACCGTCCATAGCTAAGCCACGGTAGGGGAATGCCGGTAACAGGCGCAAGTCCGATCGTCATGCTGACGTTGACAACAACTTGAAAGACCAGCATCGACAAAACGCCGATCGCCAGCAGAGAGCCAAAGTTATCGCGTGCATTTTGGGCAATGATGATAATCCGTAGGCAGATGACCCAGAACGCCAGCAAGACTAGGAAGGAGCCAACAAAGCCCAGTTCCTCGCCGATCGCTGAAAAGATAAAATCTGTATGCTGCTCTGGGATGAAGTTCAGTTGAGTCTGTGTTCCTTTTGTCAGCCCTCGTCCCCATAGCTCGCCCGCACCGATCGCAATACGTGACTGGATCAAGTGATAGCCGCCACCCAGAGGATCTTTATCGGGGTCAAGAAACAGCGTAATCCGATCTTTCTGATAATCTTTCAGAAAGCCCCAGGCAATATGACCCAGTTCACCACCAACCAGATTTACAACGAGCGCACCAGCTGCCCCAAACCGATGCCACGGCAATGTGCGCCACCCGACCACACCCATCAGTACAACCCAGATTGCCACTAAACCAATAAACCAGGGCGAGAGGGTGATCAGGTTAAATAAAATAGCGGAAACGAGCGGCGATACCAGCAACAGCAGCCAACCGGGATTCGCATCGCCCCAGTAAAGTACGCCCAATGTAATGGCACCGAAGACTAGTGAAGTACCTAAATCAGGCTGTACAAACACCAGTGCCCACGGTACGGCAGTGATGACTAATGTCCGCACTAACACAGGCAGCGTCGAGGCCGCCCGATCGCTCAAAATGGCTGCCAGCGTCACAATAATTCCTAGCTTGGCAAATTCTGATGGCTGAACATTAAAGCCACCGATCGTAATCCAGCGTTGCGCCCCCAAAGCAGACGTACCGAGAAAAATAACGATCAGTAGAGAAAGATTGGTCAGCCCATAAATAATCCAGCGGGACTGCATCAAGCCGTCGTAGCGCACTCGCGCAATTACCAGCGCTATCACAAACCCGATCGCGCCAATAATCCAGTGCTGATACCAATCCGTCCAGCCCTGGTTTAACTCGGTGCTGCGAATCATCACCCCCCCAAACGCTGTTAAGCCCACAGGCAGCACGAAAAGCAACCAGTCAGTATGCTGCCAGGGCTGCACCAGAGACTTCCAACGAATGCGACCGAATGACTTTTGCAACATAGTTGAAGGAGTGTGACGAGTGAGGGTGAGGAGTTTTTGAGTTAATTCTGACTCCTGTTTTCTGCTTTTCTACGCTAACGCTGCTACCGAAACTCTCCCAGCAATTCGCTGTGCGATCGCCGTTAGAGCCTTTGCCGAAGCCGACTCGGGTGCTGCCAGAACAATTGGAATACCGCGATCGCCCCCTTCTCGGAGCGAAATTTCGAGCGGGATGCAGCCGAGTAGCGGCACCTGTAGCTCTGCTGCTGTTTTTTCGCCGCCTGCCGAGCCAAAAATGTCGTACTGTTTCTCTGGCATATCAGGCGGAATGAAGTAGCTCATATTTTCGACAATACCCAGCACTGGCACACCAAGCTGCTGAAACATCTTTAAGCCACGACGGGAATCTAGCAGCGCGACGCTCTGGGGCGTTGTGACAATGACCGCTCCTGCCATCGGCACCGCTTGCGCTAGCGTCAACTGGGCATCGCCTGTACCAGGTGGCATATCTACAATCAGATAATCCAGATCGCCCCACTGCACTTGGTAAAGAAACTGACGAATCACCCCATTGAGCATCGGTCCACGCCAGATCACAGGCTGATCTTTGTCAATCAAAAAGCCCATCGACACGAGTTTAACGCCGTGGTTAAAAGCAGGCTCTAGCACCTCTTGAGCCCCTGACTGCCGCACCGTAATTTTGGCACCTTCCAAGCCCAGCATCATCGGTGCATTCGGACCGTAAATGTCTGCATCGATTAAACCGACCTTAGCGCCAGACTGCGCCAGCGCCACCGCCACGTTAACAGCAACGGTGCTTTTGCCCACGCCACCTTTGCCGCTCGAAATCGCCAGGATGTTTTTGACACCATCAATGCCAGCACGATCGGGCAATGCTTTTTGCTGGGGGGTTTCAGCCGTCACGTCCACGCTGACAGTTT
Source organism: Candidatus Sericytochromatia bacterium (assembly GCA_036703925.1). Taxonomy (GTDB): domain Bacteria; phylum Cyanobacteriota; class Cyanobacteriia; order Leptolyngbyales; family Leptolyngbyaceae; genus Stenomitos. The sequence goes on along the minus strand of DATNQS010000712.1, from coordinate 3,846 downwards.
TGACTTCTGGCAGTGTTTTTACTGCACGTTCGCACTCATCGACAATAAATTGGCGTAGTGGGCAGGCAGGTGTGGTGAGTACCAGCGTAAAACGTACGTTACCATCAGCGATCGCCACGTTGCGGATCATATTTAAGTCCACCAAACTCTTGTTGAGTTCAGGGTCTTGCACCGGTTTGAGTACTTCTAAAACAGAACTAGTATCGAGGCGATTGGGCATGGTTGACCCGGGCTCCAGTACGAAAAAGCGGTCGGCTATCTGTCATAAGTTTACCGTTAAGCGACCGCACACTGGCTGGAGTACGATGGACGACCTGGAAATGAAGACTTAGAAATCGAGACAGCTCTGATGCGATCGTTTCAGATTTCCAGACACCGCTTGCAAGGCGTTTTGTTCCGCTGCCTGTACCAGGTCAGACGCAACCCGCGCTGCATAAGGACGCATGAGTGACCAGAGCAACGGTGATAGCCAACCTCTAAGCGTGACCGAATAAGAGACGCGGGTGCCGCAAACAGTAGATTTGACCTGATAGGTAACCTGTTCTTCCAACCCTGGCATCACGAGAATACGCACGCTGAACAGTTCGCCCGGTCGTACGCGCTCCACAAAAATTTGGATGGGGATCGGACTCAACCGCGTCACTGCCTGATAAATCAAGCCTGGTTTTGCTACTAGCCCATTGGGAACGTTCGTGCTGGCGATAATGGGATGCCAGGACACATCAGTCAGATCAACAATTTTCTGCCACAGATCATCAACTGAGGCTGAACTCAAAGCTTGATAGGTTCTTGCTAAAGAACACTGAAAGCGACGTTTCTTATAACGAATAAACTTAGGTGCAAAGCCAAACATGGCGCGATCGCTCCTACGGCAAAGCTGACATAAACTACCGATACACCACTTGTCAAGTCGCTCACATCCGTCTACGGATTATCTCAAGTCTACTGCCCTGAGGCAAACTCAGATATTTCCCATGCTAGAACAGCAAATCACCCAATGCCAAAGTACCTGAACAGTTAAAAAGGTTACACATCGGCTCGAATTGTAAACGAGTAATCGGCACCTGGTTCTAACTGGTAATCGCGTTGCTCTAGAAAGCGCCCTAAGGGTTCTTTAATCAGCGCCCGACCCAGCGATGGCTCTACAGACAGTTCGCCGCGTTGAAAGCACCATTGAAACTGCCACTCAAATTGGTTTGCAATCACCTCACCCTCCAGTACGCCCTGCTGCCAGGACTGACGGAGAACGCGAACATAAGCAGTAGTTTCAGGTAAGCGACGAGAACCCACGATCGTATGTGTTGATGAAGAAGTACATTTTTGCAGGGTGCGATCGAGCTTAATGGCACAACCTCATTTTTTTCCCAACAACGCAATCAGCTGCAAAACGCTTTCTGCTTGAGCTTTTGCGGTCTCAGCTTGTTGTCGAGTGGTCTCTTTAATGTCATTAAGATCCAGGCGAAAAGCAGTCATAGATTCCGTCAGTTTGCCAATCTGGTCTGCAATGGCTTCAATTTTCGCGTCAAAGGTATCAAATTTTGCGTCAAAAGTGTCGAGCTTTTGCGCTTGCTGCTTATTTAACTGAGCCAGTTCAGCAGTTGCCTGCACAAGTGTGGTTAGGAGTTGCTGGTTGTCTAAGGATGACTGTCCGGTCATAGACATACTTCTTTGGACGATTGCATGGAATCTTAGCTTATTTTGCCCAAGCGGCGATGACACTACCTTGCTTCAGGCTCGTCGAAGCTCACTGGTTCAAGCGTTCAGGTTGTAATACTAAGCTACTCATGAAGTGGTCTGTGTGATCGTCCGATTATTGTAAAGGCTCATTGCCTTGTCCACCCCTTGCTTGAGGCTGAGTTCTACAGCGCCCACAACAAGGTGTAAAACCTCTGTCATCACCTCAGCTTCTCGCGCTGAAAACCGACCTAGTACGTGAGAAACTGCGTCGCCTGCCACATCGCCGTTCTTAGCGCTACCAATGCCAATGCGTAAGCGAGGGAAGGTTTGTGTGCCGAGGTGGGCGATCGTCGATTTCATCCCGTTCTGTCCGCCTGCCGAGCCTGATAGCCGTAGCCGCAATTTGCCCACAGGCAGATCCATGTCGTCGTAAATCACCAATACTGATCCTGGCGGCAGTTTGTACCAGTCTGTGACAGCGCGAATTGCCTGCCCAGAGTTATTCATGTAAGTGGTGGGCTTCAGTAAACGGATCTTGACTCGTCCCGCTGCCACTCCCTCACCAAAGAACCCTTGAAACTTACGGTTTTCTGACAAACCAATCTGCCAGACCTTTGCCAGTGTGTCTATGGCTTCAAAACCAATGTTATGGCGGGTGCGATCGTACTTTGCACCCGGATTGCCCAGCCCAACGATCAACTGAGGGATAACGGGTTGTGCAGTGGTTGCCTCTGTCATTGGTCTTATCCAGGCAGGTCAATCGAGCTAGACCTAGCTAGCAACTTCAGTCGGAACGGTAGCTTCAGTAGGCGTAGAGTCAGCCACGGTAGGTTCAGCCGCAGTAGGCTCAGCCACAGCATCAGCAACCACAGTAGTATCAGCTTCGGGATCTGGTTCGGCGATCGTGGGAGTGTCAGAGGCCGAAGTTGTGTCAGGTGCAGGAGACAAGGTTGGCTGAGAGGGCATTTCCAGCATCGCTTCCATAGGAGCTTTCACCGCTTGCTCAATTTGTTCGGCTTCGCGCTTAAACTCTGCCTCAAATTCTTTAGATGCGTCCTGGAAGCCCCGAATCGCTTTACCAACGCTGCGACCGATTTCTGGCAGTTTCTTGGGTCCAAACACAAGCAGCGCCAAAACCATAATTACTGCCATTTCTGGCAACCCAATCCCAAAAATATTCACCGTATTGCCTCCTGCAAATGCTTGCTGGACTGAGAACGCCGACCTTAAAGCATGACTATGACTTTATAGGAACCACGTTGTGACGTATCACCTACGCAGTCTAGTCTATCGTCCTCAGTCCTCTGTGCTACTTAGTTGAACGCAACTCAGTCCAAATCGCCATAAAAAATCCCGGTCAAGCCGGGAAGCCGAATCGTCATTCGCATGGTCGAAGCCGAGCGCACTTAGCCGCCCAGACTTGTCCAATCAACATCTACATCATTTAGCAGAAGCGAAGAGTTGTAAATCTGCAAAATGATGAGCAGGAATACCAAAAAAAGCACCATAAAGACACCCATCAAGGTTGTGGTGCCCCAACCGGGAACAACCTTACCGTATTCAGAGTTCAGGGGTTTAAGAACGTCTCCCAACCGAGTCCGCTGTGCCATGAGTCACCTAATGTTTAGCTCGACAGAACATATATATTGTTTGTAACATTATATGGCAACGCACTCATAATATTTCTCGCATATGGAACCCGCAACAGCTCTTAATATTTCGATCTGCGCTACGTTGGTCGGCTTGACGGCATATGCCATCTACACGGCGTTTGGGCCTCCATCGAAGGCGCTGGATGATCCGTTTGAAGATCACGAAGATTAGAGCTTTCAGCCATCAGCTTTCAGCTTTCAGCGGTCAGCGTTTAGACATCTGTGGTCGGTCATTCGCTGGTTCTTGTAGCGAAGCGCTTTACGTTAACGGTTTAGCTGATAGCTGACCGCTAGTAGCTGACCGCTTTACCTTGAAGCTGGCAATTTTCCAGGGGTGAACTGTAGCAGTTTGCCCCTGAGTTGTTTGGGCAGTCGTTGGTCGCTCTAACAAATCTAAAGGTTGCTCTAGCGCCAAATCCAAGTCGCTTTGGAAAGTAAGCTGTGCTTCCTCACCGTGACACTCGTAGCAGCGCAAAACCCACTCATCTGGCGAGTCTTCTGACTGCTTGAATGCTAT
>DATNQS010000711.1:0-5367 GCA_036703925.1 Candidatus Sericytochromatia bacterium | reverse complement strand
ATGCAGGCGTAAGGCTTCGAGAGACAGCAAATCGCCTTGCCAGAGAGGCGATCGCCGCCGCAATGCTCGCACTCGCGCTAGTAGCTCTACAACATCAACGGGTTTGACTAAGTAGTCGTCAGCGCCGGCATCCAGCCCAGTCACCTTATCGGCGATCGTATCTTTTGCCGTTAGCATCAAGACAGGCGCAGTTTTACCAGACTGGCGATACTGCTGGCACAGAGCAACGCCGCTCGTGCGGGGCAACATCCAGTCAAGAATCAGCAGGTCATAGTCTTTTTGCGACATGAGCCACTGTGCCGTTTCGCTATCCGCGATCGCATCCACAATATGACCCGCTTGCAAGAGTGCTGCCTGCAACGGTTCCAGTTGTGCTAAGTCGTCTTCCACCAGTAGAATCAACATCGATCGCGGTGACGGTTCTTTCTGCTCTATCGTAGCGAGTGAGAATGAAGGTAAAAGTAAAAAGGCAAAAGGTAAAAGTAAAGCTTCCCTTCTGCCTTCTGCCTTCTTGCTCTGACAACTTTTAGCCTTCTGCCTTTTGCCTTCTGCCTTCTGCATTTTTACTTTTACCTTCTCATGCAGCCTGGAGAATACGATGCGGTGCTTGGTGGTTCTAGCCCTTCGCCTGTCGGAGCAATGGTGTTGGGTGGGCTGGAAGGTGTCAAGCTGCGTTTTGGTAGCGCGATCGTTGCCCAGCGGATTGCCGCACTGCTGGAAGCACATAAATACGGTCAAATCGAGCTAGATTTGCTGATTCAAGCGTTGCAAGACGAATCTACTCAGGTGCAGAAAGTTGCTTACTTGAGGCTGCAAACGCGCCAGGAATCCAAGGCAAAACGGGCACTGCAAGCGTACGACCCTTATGCGTTGTTTGAGAGCTTGGCGACACTCAAGGGGCATTTAAGCGGTGTGACGGCGGTGGCAATTAGCCCCGATGGACGATCGCTCATTAGCAGTAGCCGCGATAAAGTCATTAAAGTATGGGACTGGTGGGCGCAAGAAGAGATTTTCACGCTCAAGGCGCACTCGTTTGTCTATGCCATTACCGTTAGTGAGGATGGCGAAACGTTTGCGATTCGTGGGCGCGATCATGTGATCAAAGCGTGGAGCCTGAGAAACGGGCAGCAGATCCGCCCCGAAAAAGGTGCGCTGAGAACGATCGCCTCTGTCACCTTGACGGACGATCGCCACCTGATTAGCAGCAGCCAAAACGCTATCAAAATCTGGAACCTCAAAACAGGACGTGAACTCTGCACATTGCAGGGGCACAGCAGCTTGGTGACAGCCGTAGCCGTGAGTGCCGATAAGCAAATGATTATTAGTGGCAGTGAAGATCGGACGGTGCGCGTCTGGGGAGTGGCGTAGTGTACGCTGCATCAAGATGGGTCAGGAAGCGTTTCATCAAGCTGGAGTCGTATGTCTAAAAACGAGTTGCCGTCTGCATGGCAAGTGAGAAACCAGACGTTTAACTGGGGCGATCGCACGTATTTGATGGGAGTGCTGAACGTCACGCCGGATAGCTTTAGCGACGGTGGTTTGTTCCATCAACCAGCGGCAGCGATCGCGCAGGCACGTGCGCTCATTGCCGCGGGTGTGGATATCCTTGATGTCGGTGGACAGTCTACTCGCCCCAACGCGATCGAAATCTCGCTGGATGAAGAGCTAGAGCGTGTGCTGCCGCTTATTCAGGCAGTGCGGCAAGAGTCTGATGTGCCGCTTTCCATTGACACGACGCGAGCCGCTGTTGCACAAGCTGCGATCGCCGCTGGAGCCGATCTGGTCAATGATATTTCTGGGGCAACCTATGATGCCGAAATGCTGCCAGTGGTGGCAAACCTAGGAGTGCCGATCGTGCTAATGCACATCCGTGGTACGCCTCAAACCATGCAGCAGTTAACGGCTTACGACGACTTGATTAATGATATCTTGACGTTTCTGAAGGCACGTATTGATGCCGCGATCGCCTGTGGCGTTGATCACTCCCGCATTGCGATCGATCCCGGCATTGGGTTTGCCAAAACTTATGCTCAAAATCTAGAAATTTTACGGCGTTTGCCTGAGTTTCATGCCCTTGGCTACCCGCTTCTCGTTGGCGCATCCCGCAAAAGCTTTATTGGTCACATTCTGAACCAGCCAGACCCTCAGCAGCGGGTTTGGGGCACAGCGGCGGCTTGCTGTGCGGCGATCGCAGGCAAAGCAGATCTACTTCGAGTTCATGATGTCAAAGAAATGAAAGATGTTTGTCGCGTCGCAGATACTCTTTTTAGATACTAAGTTTTGGACACCAAACTTTAGCTCGGCTTTAGCCAAGTTCTGAAACCTCTTTCTACTAACACTTCTAGAGATCAGAAAATTGCCGAACTTTTTAATATGGCAGGAGAACCTTGCAACCTTTGAAAGTGCCAAGGTCGCTCGATAATCCAGACGGCATCTGGAAACGCACCTGCACTTGGCATTACCCTTATCTTTGTAGAAAAAAGCTTGATATTTTATCAAGCGATGTTAAGGGCTGTGATCATTGCCCTCTACGTGTAAGAGATTAGGCGGCAGTGCTGATTAGTAAAGTTAAAATATTTTCTCTATAAAGATTAGTCAAAACGCTGGTAATATATGCAGAAGCTAACTAGATTTAAAGCAATAGCAATAGAGCCACTATGGATTCTCGTCATCTTCCGGGGATTAGGACTACAGGTAGCCTAAGCTCTAGAAACTTTACGAATAGGGGGTTCTCGCTCTCTAGAAATTAGCGTCTGGATGAGTGCAGCTATGAAGCGTTTACTCCAAGTGCGAATAAACAATGAGACTAATAGATTATTTTGAACGTGTATACATTATTCACTTGCCCGAGCGTACCGATCGATACCAGGCATTAAGCCGTGAACTGGCGGCTATTGGGGTTGATATTAAAGGGCCAAAAGTGCACCTACCACCGCCACCTCGCCCAGCAGAGCCGAATGGCTTTGCTTCTATCGGCGTTTATAGTAACTTTATTAGACACCTTGGCATTCTTAAAGAGTGTTTGAAAGATGGTGTAGAAAGAGTTTGGATACTGGAGGATGATGCCATTTTTCGGCGGCAGCTTCGGCAAGAGCATGAGCAGGAAAAGCTGATTCATCAACTAGCGAAAGATGACTGGGATTTATGTTACCTTGGTCACGCGATCGAGCCGAAGGCTTTACGCTCTTATCCAAAAGGTCTTGTACCGTTTAAGGGAGAATTTATCTGGGCACATTGCTATTGTGTTCATGCCCGCGTACTGCCTCAACTTGTGCCCTATTTTGAAGAAACGCTGCTGAATCCTCCAGGTCATCCTAGAGGTGGTCGCCTCTATATTGATGCCGCCTTTACTCTTTTTCGTCGTCTTCATCCAGATGTCGTTTGCCTGGTAAGTAATCCTAATCTATCCAGTCAAAAAGGCTCACCTAGTAATCTGGCAAATAGAAAATGGTACGATCAGTCGCCTGTTTTCAAGCCTCTCCTTACAGCGGGTCGCTCAATTCGTGACGAGTTATGGCGGTTAAGTAGCTAAGACAGCTTTGTGAGATATAGAAATAGAAACCAATCAGTAGTTTCAGCAAATGATTTTTTCTCAACTCTTTAGCTTACCTACTATGTGGTGAGGCTAATGTACTGAGCATATCAAAAGCTTTTTGGATAGCTGGTCTGACGTGTATCCTATACACCTCAATTCGGATAAGGTAGGCTTCAGATGCAAATGCCTTTAGCTAATACACAGCTAAAAAAGTTCCCAAGCAATGCGCCTGGGATCTGTGTGAGGTGTGACTTGTTAAACGCGAACGTACAGATACTAGCAACGTGAGCAAATACCATCCTCAGTCTTTAGCATTCATATATTTCTACTGAAAGCGTGAGGACAGTTTCAAAACATTTTTCGCTGGGCTTACTCTAGCAAATGCTGCCTGACCATGAGGGTATTTGCCAGTGAGGCCTATTAAAGTGCTGCTGTTAACAAAGACATTACTTAGCTGCCTCGAATCTCAGGCGTTGCTGCCAGCGTTGCCGCGCCCCGTTGCATCGCCTCCACGTCGTTAGCTGTCCAGACGCGAGAACTTTGGCAGTGATGCGCTACTAGCAAGCCCCACAGCCCTTTTGGCGCAAGAACAGGCACAACGAGATTTGCCCGCACGTTCATGCTGCGTAGAAAGTCGCGATGGCACGCCTGAATTGGTTCCACTTCAATATCAGCGATCGCCCGCACTCGTCCTGCCTCAACATGGCAGCATAATTACCGTTGAAACACTCATCGGGTCCAGTTGAGCCAAAGATGGTATATTGTGCATCGCTGAGGGATTCAAACGTGACTCGTCCCTGCCATTGACGATAAAAGTAGTACAGCACCAGACGATCGGCTTGCAGCGATTCTCGCAATTGGCTCGTTGTTTGCTGGATGAGTGCATCACGCTGCAACGTGCCGGAAAGACGCTCAAAGACATTTTTTAGCCGACGATCGGTCTGATTCCCCAGGACAATATTAAAGGCTTTGTTAGGATCAGTACTCACAGCTTCAGAATGTTCCGCTCACTCAAAGACATGAATTATGATCGTAGCTGCAAATTGAAGCAGCAGTCTCTCGAATCTGAATTTATTTAGCGTTGCCCCTGCAATCGTTTGCCGTAGTAGGCGCTTTACACCATTGCTACAGCATCAGCGTGAGTACATAATGTTTTCCTGACTTCTGGTCACTTGCGTTCAACTACGGTATGCCCAAGCAGCTTTTATTGACTTCATTTGATATCTGGGAACCGCATCACGTTTCTAATGCGTCTGATGATCTACTGGTAGCGATGGAGCAACAACGGCTGTTGGCTTGCATTGAGGCAGAGATCAAGCTGTTACGCAAAGTGCCCGTTGATTTTTCACTCGCACCTCAACAAGTCATCGCTGAAAGAGATGCTTTAAAGCCAGATCTTATTCTCTGCTGTGGTATGGCTGAGAGCCAAACAGTCCTGACTCTGGAATCGAATGGTAAGCATCAGATAGACCATCAGCTAGACATTCTTTGGACGACGATCGACGTTGATCGTCTGGTAGAAAAAATGGTGTTTACGAAAGTTAGCTATGATGCTGGAGCCTTTGTTTGCAATCATCTTTATTACTCAGTTTTAAAACACATTGAAAGTCATCAACTACGTTGTCAATGCCTCTTTGTCCATGTTCCCGTTTTAAATGAAACAAATCTTTCCCTCATACTGAAAGACTTTCATACGCTTCTACAGATCCTTGCCTAGTCTTACTTGAAACACTTAGAGCCTGTTGGCGAAGCCTAGAGAATAGCTCAACTGTTTTAAGAGCGATCGTGGTGTATGCTCGTTTGGATTAGCTGATCATTTCGCTTCTAAAACT
>DATNQS010000710.1:0-4506 GCA_036703925.1 Candidatus Sericytochromatia bacterium | reverse complement strand
ACAAGCCAGTGAGTGCGTTCGACCTTGCAATCGAGGGCGGCGGCAAACATCTCCAGTTCGTGACCACAAACGCTGGGGAAGGATTCGGCAATGTGAGAGATAGCGCAGTTGTATTCTGTCAGGATAAAGCGATCGCCCTGTTCCACAGCAACGCCGTTCACATCAACAGGATGGCACTCTGCCATATAGCCTTCAGCCAGGCGAAGTGCGACTAGCTGATCCACCCGTTCTTTGAGGGAACCATTGCCCAGGCGATCGCGATACTCCAGCGCTTTACGTTCCCACTGTTTTCGCAGAATGGAACCCATCTGGTCTGCGCCCACCGTTGCCGCTAATGTGTCTAAGAGCGAAACGGCAAAATCATCGTAGCGATCGGGAAAGCGATCGCGCCCTGCTTGGCTAAGTGTGTAGCTATAGTTGGGGCGACCCATGCCTGTTTGAATGACCTGATGGACAATCAAGCCAGCCGCTTCTAAATCCTTTAAGTGTCGTCGAATGCCCTGTGGACTGACGTGTAGCTGTTCAGCCAACTCCTGCACTGTTGACTGTCCTTGCTTCAGCAAGTGGTGCAAAATATCTTGTTTTGTAGAGGGTTGTTGGACAGTTGTCATTCTTTTCCCAGCGGTAAAGCTGACAGCTAAGTTCACATGGCTTTACTAAAACAGCGATCGACTACGGGAGCACGGCTACGACAACTTGATATTACAACGACTTAAACACACAATCGTCTTGCCCTAAGCCGTAGTCCTCAATGCCTTATTTAAGGTTCTGCTTTCGACTTTGGCAACAACATTGTTGCTAAAGTGCTTTACAATATGATTAAGCAACATCTATGTTGTTTTAATTATAGAATCGATCCGTCGTCTTGTCGCGCTGCCTCATGAACTCAGACACCCAACCCAATCAATCTGCCTCCCCTAAAGCGGCTCAGTCCACTGATAAAAGCCTCGAAGCGATGAGGCACTTCTCCATTACCTATGCCAAGCGAACCGGCACCTATTTCTGCGTTGACCCTGGCGTGACGGCAGTTGTGATTGAAGGCTTGGCAAAGCATAAGGATGATTTGGGGTCGCCCCTTTGCCCCTGCCGTCATTATGAAGACAAAGCGGCTGAAGTTGAAGCGGCTTACTGGAACTGTCCATGTGTGCCCATGCGTGAGCGCAAAGAATGTCACTGCCTGCTGTTTCTTACGCCCGACCATGACTTTGCAGGCGACCAGCAAGACATAACGTTTGATGAAATCAGAACGGTCACTGACCAGCAACACAGCTAGCAGTTCTGCAAGTTACGCTCCGCGAATTACTTTCTACCGACCCGATCCCCAACCTAGACCAGAGAACACTACCGATGAGTCCAACTGTTCAAAACTTGGTTAACCAGCCTTACAAATACGGCTTCATTACTAACATTGAATCCGATACGATACCGCGCGGGTTGAGTGAAGACGTTGTACGGCTGATTTCGGCGAAGAAAGAAGAGCCGCCATTCATGCTGGAGTTTCGCCTGAAGGCGTATCGTCAGTGGCTCAAGATGACGGAGCCGAACTGGCAGAATGCAACGTATCCAGCGATCGACTATCAGAACATCGTCTACTACTCCGCACCGAAGGTGAAGGAGAAAAAGAAGAGCTTGGAAGAGGTTGATCCTGAACTGCTGGACACCTTTGAGAAGCTGGGCATTCCGCTTTCAGAGCAAAAACGCTTGAGCAATGTGGCAGTGGATGCCATTTTTGATAGTGTCTCGATCGCCACAACCTTCAAAGCAAAGCTAGCTGAAGAAGGAGTGATCTTCTGCTCCTTTGCAGAAGCGGTGCAAGAGCATCCTGAACTGATTCAAAAGTACCTTGGTAGCGTCGTTCCTGCTGGCGACAACTACTTCGCGGCACTTAATTCTGCGGTCTTCAGTGACGGCTCTTTTGTCTACATTCCCAAAGGCACAAAGTGCCCGATGGAGCTTTCGACCTACTTCCGCATTAACAATGGCGATTCGGGTCAGTTTGAGCGGACGCTGATTGTGGCAGAAGAAGGTAGCTCGGTCAGCTATCTCGAAGGTTGCACCGCACCAATGTTTGATACTAACCAGCTTCATGCTGCCGTGGTGGAACTGGTCGCGCTCGACAACGCTGACATTAAATACTCTACGGTGCAGAACTGGTATGCAGGCGATGCCAACGGTAAGGGCGGCATCTACAACTTTGTAACCAAGCGTGGCTTGTGTCAGGGCGTAAACTCTAAAATTTCCTGGACGCAGGTAGAAACAGGTTCCGCTATCACCTGGAAATACCCCAGTTGTGTGTTGGTGGGCGATAACTCTGTAGGTGAGTTTTACTCGGTTGCGCTGACTAATCACCATCAGCAGGCAGATACCGGCACCAAGATGGTTCACATTGGCAAGAATACGCGCAGCACCATTATTTCTAAAGGCATTTCGGCTGGACAGTCCAAAAATAGCTATCGCGGGCTGGTCAAGATTGGTCCTAAGGCAACAGGCGCACGAAACTATTCACAGTGCGACTCGATGCTGATTGGCGACAAAGCTCAAGCCAATACTTTTCCCTACATCCAGGTGCAGAACAATAAAGGCAAAGTGGAACACGAAGCGTCAACGTCCAAGATTGGCGAAGACCAGTTGTTCTACTTCTCCCAGCGCGGCATTTCTTCAGAGGACGCGATTTCTATGATGATTAGCGGTTTCTGTAAGGATGTGTTCAACCAGTTGCCGATGGAGTTTGCGGTGGAAGCCGATCGTCTCCTCAGCCTCAAGCTCGAAGGTAGCGTTGGATAACACAGAATGGTTCAAACTCTCCAAGCTAGAAATGTCAATATCCGAGATTTGATTGACCAGTTTGGGCTTCAGATGGTGCGCGATCGCCATTTTTTTACTGAATGGCAAGAAGACTTACCAGAACCAACTGATCAAGAAAAACAACTTCTAGACAAGGTTCGAGACGGTTTCTTCAACTTGATGCAGTACCCGCCTTATTTAGAAAAAGCCGTTCAGGTTTCTGTCCTATCGCCCTTACTGCTTCTAGCTGACTTCTTCTTGCACCCTTTTCAGATTAAGACTGAACAATCGACTGAAATTGTTAGTGAAGACGAAGGAGTGATCATTCGAGGGCAGCTTGATCTAATTGTGCTGAAAGAGCAGTTTTGGGTTTTGGTTATTGAATCGAAAGGATTTGCCTATTCGCCCGAGTCTGGCTTGGCACAACTTTTGTCTTATATGCTGGCAAATTCAGAGACAGAAAAGCCTGGTTTTGGGTTGTTGATGAACGGTTTTGATTTCAGATTTATTAAACTGTTGAAAAACCCCGCACGATATGGATTATCGAATCAGTTCAATATCCTAAACGATGGGAACGAGCTTTATTCAGTCCTGCAAATCATGAAGCGATTGGGTGAACTGTAGGGAAATGAATGAGATGCAGATAGAGGAGTTGAACAGTGATTAACGAAAACAGCGAAGTAATTCTTTCGGTGCGGAATTTAACCGCCGACGTAGATGGGATTCAGATTCTGAAAGGGCTGAATCTGGAAGTGAAAGCGGGTGAAGTTCATGCCATTATGGGTCCGAACGGGTCTGGCAAAAGCACCTTTTCTAAAGTTCTAGCCGGTCATCCTGATTACACCGTGACAGGTGGCGAAATCAACTTCCAGGGCAAAAATCTGCTGGAGCTAGAGGCAGAAGAGCGGGCACGATCGGGCATTTTCTTAGCCTTTCAGTACCCGATCGAAATTCCTGGTGTAAGCAATCTCGACTTTCTGCGCGTTGCCTACAATTCCAAACGTAAGCATCAAGGTTTGGAAGAACTGGATGCGTTCGATTTTGATGATCTGGTGCGGCAAAAGCTGGATATTGTCAAAATGGATCCTGCGTTTCTTAGCCGTAGCCTGAATGAGGGCTTTTCGGGTGGTGAGAAGAAGCGCAACGAAATTCTACAAATGGCGATGTTGGAACCAACGCTAGGCATCCTGGACGAAACAGATTCAGGGTTGGATATTGATGCACTCAAGATAGTGTCGAATGGCGTGAATCAACTGGCAAACGCAGACAATGCGATCGTCCTGATTACCCACTACCAGCGCTTGCTAGATTACATCACGCCCGATTACGTCCATGTGATGGAAGGCGGACGCATTCTCACCACAGGTGGCAAGGAACTGGCGCTAGAGTTAGAAGCCCGTGGCTACGACTGGGTACGCCAAGAGGAAGCAGCGGAGGTCGGCGCACGATGACGATTCAAGTGTCTACCGTTTCTGATGTAGCACCGACCAATGGCAAGTTGAAGAATGACCGCGCTGCCTATCTCCAACAACTGCTGAGCCTGCGTCCAGCGCTGGATGAACGGGCAGGTTGGCTAAAAGAGATTCGCGATCGTGCCACCGCTAGAGTTCAAGCATTGGCAATTCCGTCTACCCGAGACGAGGAATGGCGCTTCACTGACCTATCAGCCTTACTGCAAGTTGCCTTCCAAAGAGTTAATGAGCTAGCGCCTACATTAGGGTT
>DATNQS010000709.1:0-4767 GCA_036703925.1 Candidatus Sericytochromatia bacterium | reverse complement strand
AGTTTTGCAAGTGCCGTTGGTCAAAGTGGTGCAGTATCGATCCGATCAACAGTGTTGGGTTACGGTTGCTAGCTACTGTCAAACCGTCACGTTAACTCAAGCGATGAAGCCAAGTTTGAGTGCTGGTGTTGCCTGTGCTGCTCCCTCGGAACACGAGGAGGATGGTTGCCTTCTAGACACAGGCTATGGTGCAATGCAGTGTCCTACCCTGGTACAGATGTTTCCAGCGTCAGCGCTGCTGGTGCCATTGCGAGTGAGTGCTGCTGTTTGGGGGAGCCTGGGGTTGGTCAGGGATGCAGTTGGCTCTTCCTGGCAGGAATGGGAAGTGGTGTTGCTTCAAACCATTGCCGATCAGTTAGCGATCGCCATTCAGCAAGCCGAACTTTACCAACAACTGCAAACAGCGAATGAAGCGCTGGCACGGCTGGCAACAACCGATAGCCTGACCCAGATCGCCAACCGCCGCCAGTTTGATGCGTCTCTCCAGAGTGAGTGGCAGCGCCTGACACGGTCACAAAAGCCGCTAGCCCTCATTTTGTGCGATATCGATTTCTTTAAGCGCTACAACGATACGTACGGTCATCTCGCAGGCGATCGCTGCCTGGCTCAAGTCGCTCAGGTGCTGCAAGAGTCTATGCGGCGTTCCACTGATCTAGCAGCCCGCTATGGCGGCGAGGAATTTGCCATGCTTTTACCAAACACGACTCAGACTGAAGCAGCAACCATCGCTCAACGGTTATTGCACCAGCTGCAACAACTGCATCTGCCGCATGAGGCTTCTGCTGTTGCCGCCCACGTTACTCTCAGTTTGGGTATTGCCAGCCTGGTTCCTAACCAAAATACAACCCCTCAAATCCTCATCCAAGCAGCCGATCAGGCACTTTATCAGGCAAAAGTAGCCGGACGTAACACCTACAGAGTTTGGACTGAAATGACTTAGAGCCAGCGAGCCTCAAAGTAAAATTGGCACCCGTTCTCTTTCTTAAACGCTAGATAGCCGTCGTAGAAAACGATTCTTGGGCGAGAGGCGCTTTGTGATCGTCGATCGCCTGAGCAATAAACCACTCCAGCTTAGAAATAAAGACAGGTTCGGCAAATTCGCGTGCGCGTTCGATACACGCTTGAGACGAAAACCGTCGCCCTTCAAATTGGGTGATCGCCCGACAAAGGCTTTCTACAGTCGGTTGGGAGAACAGCAACCCCGTGCGATCGTTCAAAATGATCTCGCGGATGCCGCTTAACGCTGAAGCAATTACGGGAATGCCATACCCCATTGCTTCGACAGCGGCAAACTCAAAATCAGCCGTTGGACAGGGAATAAGTAGCGCTTTAGCGTGAGCGTAAATATCTGCCATTGCCTCGTCAGGTACATCACCTAGAAAACGGACGTGTTGACCAGCAAGCTGCTCAAGCCTTGCCCTCTCACTACCCGAGCCAATGACCCAAAGGGGACGATCGCTCTGAGTGCAGGCAGCGATAGCTAGATCAACGTGCTGCTGCGGGGTTAACGCTCCAACATAGAGGTAATAATCATTGCCCGCTTCACCGCGACCGCAAATGTTGACAGGCGGCGGAATGACAGCAGCCGAGCGACGATAGAACTTGCGAATGCGCCGCGCCACCACTTCAGAGTTTGTGATAAAACGATTGACTCGCTGGGAGGCATAAAAGTCGTATTGCCGCAGATGTGTCTGCATCCATTGCCGATGCCAGGGGCGATCGCCAGCCGTTTGAGGTGTATCCCAGAGGTCACGTGGCGGAGTATGGCAGTAGCTGACGTGCAGCGTTTCAGCGCGGGTCAACACAGATTTACTGAGATACTGCCCTGATGAGGAAATCACTAAATCGTAGGCTGATAAGTCTAATGACTCCCAGCAGTAGGGCAGCAGCACCTTCAATGTCTGGTAATAGCGTGTAATGCCTGGTAGCTGTTGCGAGGGTGCAGTGCGAAGATCCCAACCATCAAAGAGGGCGATCGTGTCTCCTAGACGCTTGCGGTCAACAAACGCTGTGTACACAGGTGCATTGGGATACATCTGATGCAGCACTCGTAAGATGCGCTCTGCCTCGCCATACTCTCGCAAATAGTCATGAATGAGGGCAACTTTCATAGTGGAAATCTTTCACGATCATGGTAGTCGTATGGAACAAACGTAAATTACAACCATGCCTTCATAAAGTTCAGCAGACTCGATGAGGGTAAAGCATAAGGCGTAGGTATCAGGTATAGGGATACAAACCCCAATTAACCTATACATCTCTCGTAAGAAACACCTTTTTATAGCCCACATCCAATACCAACGGTAGTGGGGTATACGTTTATGGCACGGTATGTTGATGGGGCAATTGCTTAATATAAAAGGAGACTGTTATGGGTAACGCTAAAGATACGTCTGATCGAGTAGAGGAAGATTCCTACGATAGAGGTATTATTCCGGCAGAAACTGCGGCTCGTAAGGAAAGAGAAGGCGAGAATTTCAAGACCCATCCGACCGAAGATAACTCTGATAGCGTGCATACAGAAGGCGGCTACACGGTTGATAAAGAAGGTCTGCTGAATAACTATGCCGTTGAACCCGAAATGTATTACGAGACTCCGGGTGACGCGAGAAAAGATGAAGAAACAACCGAAGAACCCTCAGGCAAAGGCCCTGGCATCATTTAGCATCTGTTAATTGGCATGGCTCTGAACTCAAGCATTAGCACTTTAGAGCCATGCTGATAGCAACAAATGACTATCCCATCCTTAGCCTTTTTGAGAAAAGGTAGTGAGCTACCGGTGTTTCCTTACCTACGGTACATCTTGCTCAATACTTAGGAGCCAGGAGTCAGAAGTCAGTCTGATAAATCATCACTGCTAACGGCTGGATGCTGGCTCTGTCCTCCGATTTTCTAGTGCTTTGCGCCTTTGATCATGGGTAGAGGACAGTACTCCTGAGCTTTGACGAGGGCAAAGGCAAACTTAGTACATTAACATTAAATTATTTGCACTGTAGGTACATGAGTATGTGCCTATAGTTTTGTTTTAACCATCTGACGGATTTCTGCCAGCCGAACCGTCCTACCGCCTTCCGAACCAGGGCAGGCAGTTGCAACCCGATCGCGATGACCGCAGATTAAGGGGATGTCACGAGTGCCAAAGTCAGCCGTTAGTGTGGGTACTGGGGTCACGGGATCTCTGAAGCCATAGCGTTGACAAAGCTGGGTGCAAAGGGCGATCGCAGACTGAAATTGCTGATTTGAGATGGTTGCGGTTGTATATAAACCGTCAAAGGCTATTCCCAGACCATCGTTAATCACATCGTGGGCACCGCGCTTCCGCTCCGATCGCCCCACATAGATTCGACCGCTAGGCATGATGATGTAGTGATAGCCAAGATCACTCCAACCGTTGCCGTTAACGTTGCTACTCCACAGAGACTGCATGCGGGCAACTTCTTGCGCTTGCGATGCACTCACAGCCAGGGCTGTAAAGGTCGTATGGTGCAGTGTAATTCGCTTCGGCTGAAGATCTGGCAGCGAGGTTGGTGTTGCCTGTGTTGTCCAGGCAGTACGTGGAAAGAGTGGCAGTGAGGGTGGCGCAGCCTGTACATCCAGCGTGATTTGGGCACGGTCTTGTTCAGAGGCGATGATTTCAATCAATCGCTTGCCTGACTGATGGAAGAGAGCGGTTGCCTGCCATTTGCCTGCCTGCACCTTTGGACGCGCTAGTTCTGCTCGCTGGTCCGCTCTCAGCACTAACTCTGCGCCATCGCTATAGCCTGCTGCATCACCCTGTAAGACGATGACTTGCTCAGTCCTCACTCCCTGCGGCAGGTTGGTAAAACTAACTCGGGGCGATCGAGGTGCGGTCGCGCCTGTAACGGTGACAGTGACTTGTGCCCGATCCTGTCCAGTCCCAATGATTTCGAGCAAGCGGCTACCTGCCTGGTTAAAACCGATGACTGCCTGCCATTTACCAACTTGTACCGTGGGGCGGGCTAGCTCATATTTTTGGTCAGCGCGTAGTAACAGTTGAGCGTCATTGGCATAGCCGTCTGCCTCGCCAGTGAAAACAAACGTCTGACCGACCGTAATGGGCTGGGGTACAGTAATAAAACGCAACCGATTGGCTGGCGGCGGGGGTGTTGTGACAACCTGCACGACAACTTCAGCACTTTCGTTGTCGATCGCAATCTTCAAACGGCGACTACCAGCCTGCTGAAAGAGAAAACCGATCGTCCAGTTACCATCTGTATCGATCGCTGGACCCTTCGCGTTGTATTGATTATCCACAGTCAGCGCCAGGGTTCGACCCGCGTAAGTGGGTGAAGCAATGCCAGAAATGGTGAACTGCTGCTGGACTAGAACGGGGCTTTGGGGTGCCTGAGTGACCTGAATCATCGCTAAAAAAACCTCCTGTGGCAATGCGTGCAGAAATCGCTTGCTCAAAAGTAGCAGAATGAGCGAGGAATGAGGCTTTTATGTAATTTGAATTGAGAACGCTACACATTCTCTAGAGGCGTAGCATTGCTGTACCAGGCTGCTTTGAGATTGCCCCTAGTGACGGTAAAAAACGCAGAATCAGTGGCCAGTCATTAGCGATCGCCGTCGGTTGTTATCATACTCGATGCCAAAATGTTAAATGGCTGTTATCCCCTCTTTTTCCCAGAAGCATACAAGTCTTCAGTGCTCCAAATCAGCCCCGTAGAGACAGCGATCGTCCAGAAATTAAAACTGCCTGTTGTAACTGTGCATAAATTAATTAGCGCTCGCATGACAGACTAA
>DATNQS010000708.1:0-4136 GCA_036703925.1 Candidatus Sericytochromatia bacterium | reverse complement strand
AAAAGAAATCTCTGATCTCACCATTGGCATGGCGCTGGAAGGCATAGTCACCAACGTCGCCAACTTCGGAGCGTTTGTGGATATTGGTGTCCATCAAGATGGTTTGGTACACGTTTCGCAACTTGCCGATCGCTTTGTCAGCGACCCCAAGCAGATTGTCAAAGTCGGTCAGGTCGTCAATGTGCGCGTACTGGAAGTGAACGAAAAACTCAAGCGCATTAGCCTTTCGATGCGTGCTGACACTGCTGAAGGTGAAGGGCGCAGCCAGTCAAGCCCAGCGCCCCTCAAAGCCAATCCCGCTCAACCAAAAGTTAATTCATCACAACCCAAAGTCAATCTTGCTCAACCGAAAGTCAATTCATCACAAGCCAAAGTTAATCCCGCTTAACCCAAAGCTGCCTCAGAAAAACCTGCAACATTAGATGATCTGAAAGCCAAGTTTGGCAAGAAACGGTAGGAAGCAGCCAGCGTCTATCTGTAAAAGGGTTGTTACCATTAGTGGGTAAGGTCATCCAAGGCATCACCTCATGGAAACCAAGAATGTTAGCTCTGAAGCCAATTCTGAGCCAGCCGAAACAGCACTTGATCCCAGCACTCTACAAGCACCACTAGCAGCGGATGTTGAAGCGGAGGTTGATGCTGCGTTAACACCTATTGCAGCGGCGAGTGAGCCGAAACCGAGCTATGTGAAGCTCGCAATGCGGAACATGGTACGCAAACGCGGCTTGTCACTCCAACACTTTTTCTTGACAACGGTTGGACTTTTGGCTGTGTTTATTGGTCTTGCTTATTTAACCCGTTGATCGGACTTTAAACTCGTTGAGGCTACAAGTGGTGCAGGTTGAGGTATGCGTTCAAGATGGCAGTGATGAGTATACGGAGGCGGGACGCTCTGGAGACGAGTTTGCTGTTGCCGTAGCGATCGATCCGGTAATCGCCACAGAAACCTGGGAATGCTGGTTTCAAGACTGGCTGGAAGCGTTGCAGCCAACGTTTTCTCCGATCAATGCCTACGAGTTGAGCTTACGGCTGACGGACGATCGTGAGATCCAACAACTCAACCAGCAGTATCGTCAGCAGGACAAGCCAACCGATGTGCTGGCATTTGCAGCCTTAGAATCGCTCTATCCAGAGCCAGATGAGCTTCAGGCAACGCTGCCATTGTATCTGGGAGACATCGTGATTTCGCTCGACACTGCCCAGCGACAGGCTGAGGGACAAAAGCATCCGCTCAACGTTGAATTAGCGTGGCTGGCATCCCATGGCTTACTACATCTGCTGGGGTGGGATCATCCAGATGAAGACAGTCTGACCCGAATGTTAAAGCAACAACAGGATCTGCTTGAGATCGTTGGTCTTCACAGCAAGACCGGATAGAATGCTGGGTAGGCTATAGCTTTGGCTATGGTCTACTGTTGAGCGATGCGTAATAATCATAGTGCTGGCATACGAGCATCCTGGAAGCTTTTCTAGCCTTGGTAGCAGCGTCTAGCCCCTCCGACTTCACTGGTTCTCTCTCCCTGTGGTGTATGCCTCCTGACCTTCAAGCCCAAACCCCCGATCGCACAAATGGCAAGATTGTGCCGATCGCTACGCTTAACCGCGACCTTTCATGGCAGGTTGCACCGAGCCTGTGGATTAGCTTCAAATATGCATGGGCAGGGGTTCGATATGCGTTTCTCACCCAACGCAACTTTCGCATTCACGTCTTTGTCGGCACGTTTGCGTTTTGTCTAGGTATTTTTTTGCACCTTAGCGCTGTAGAGATGTCGGTTGTGGGGTTGACAACGGGGGCTGTTCTGGCAATGGAGCTGTTGAATACAGCGCTCGAATCTGTGGTTGACCTGACTGTAAAGCAGACTTATCACGAGCTAGCAAAGATTGCCAAAGATTGTGCGGCAGCAGCAGTGCTGATCTCGTCGCTTGCTGCTGTATCGGTTGCTGGTTCGTTGCTGCTACCAAAACTCTGGTTACTGATCGCAGCTCATTTGCTCTAATGTCGAAATGCTCTAGTGTAAGAAACAAAGAAAGACATAGCGCAGACAAGGCAATGTGCCACGTGCTGCTTTCTGTTCCCTCAGTCTCTGGCTTCTCATGATTCTTGTCATTGATAACTACGACAGCTTTACCTACAATCTGGTGCAGTATCTCGGCGAACTAGGTGCTGAGTTTCCAGTGGCAGAAGCAATTCAAGTCTATCGCAACGATCAAATTTCGCTTGAGCAAATCGGTCAGCTTCAGCCAGATGCGATCGTGATTTCTCCGGGTCCGGGTCGTCCTGAAGATGCGGGGATTTCGCAGTCAATCATTGAGTCCTTTGGTGCCGCCCTGCCGATTTTGGGCGTTTGCTTAGGGCATCAGAGCATTGGACAAGTGTTTGGAGGCAAGATTGTGTCTGCCCCAGTGCTCATGCATGGCAAAACGTCTTCAGTGCATCACACAGGCACAGGGGTTTTTGAAGGATTAGAAAATCCACTGACCGCAACCCGGTATCATAGTCTGGTGATTGATCGGCAAGCGTGTCCAGACGTGCTAGAAATTACTGCCTGGGTGGATGACGGTACGATTATGGGTGTGCGCCATCGGCAGTATCCCCATGTTCAAGGCGTTCAGTTTCATCCTGAAAGTGTTCTCACTGCGTCGGGCAAGCAGCTACTAAGGAACTTTTTAGCGTCGATCGCAAGTCAGCAATAAGTAGTTATGAGTTCTAAGTTTTGAGTTTTGGGTTGTCAGTCGAGTCGTTGTCGCCTATTGCCAACGTTTAGACCGCAGCACCAAACTCAATACTCAAAACGTTTCTTGTGTTGGTTTTGGTGAGAGGAGCTTATGAGACGGCGGCGATTGCTACGCTATGCAGGGGCAGGCTTACTGTCTACATTGGGGTTGGGAATAGCGTCTGGGCAGCGCTCAAACGCTCAAACCAAAGGGGCACTGGGAGTGCAGTGGTTAGGGCATTCTTGTTTTCTCTTTACAGGTGACGGGCGACGGATCTTGGTGAACCCGTTTCGATCGCTCGGCTGTACGGCTGGTTATCGTCCGCCCAAAGTAGCGGCTGAATTGGTCTTAATTAGCAGCCAGCTACTGGATGAAGGTGCGGTAGAGATCGTTCCAGGGAATCCACGTTTGCTGTATGAATCGGGTACTTACCAATTCAATAAAAAGCGGATTCAGGGCATTCGGACCGATCACGATCGCATCGGCGGCAAGCGCTTTGGTAGCAACGTTGCGTGGCAGTGGCAGCAAGGCGGGCTAAATATTCTTCATCTCGGTGGTATTGCTAGCGCGATTTCGCTAGAGCAGAAAATCTTGATGGGTCGCCCAGACGTATTGTTTGTGCCGATCGGCGGCGGTGCCAATGTTTACACCCCTGAAGAGGCAAAGCAAGCCATTCAAGTGCTGAATCCAAAGCTCATTATTCCAACGCACTACCGCACAAAGGCAGCATCAAAAGCGTGTGAGAGCGTTGGTGTCGATCAATTTCTCTCGTTGATGAGCGGTACGCCTGTGCGTCGCAGTGGTGCTACTATTAGCCTGCGATCGGCTGACTTGCCCAAAGAGGGTATGGCAATTCAGGTGTTGAGCTATCCCTTCTAGCAAGCGCTGAGAGCGACATTCTCTCGCAAAGCAGACAGACTTTTCTCCCGCTCATCATAAGATAAATGTTATGAGGATGACTGGAGGCGTAGGAAACGGGTAGCGATGCAAACGAAGACTCTTTCTGCCTCAGAGACAGCAGCTCGGTTTCATCAACTTCAAATGCAACTGCGCGATCGCTGGCACTCCATGGAACTATTCGATGGTAGTGATGCCGATATCGTTGTGATACCGTCACTCAGCCTTGACCAGCGAGAACTGCTCAAAATTGAAGGGGTGCACCACTACGAAGAACGGCTGTTGTTCTCACTGATTCGGCTGCGGAATCCGCGCACACGTCTGGTTTATCTCACATCGCAACCGCTGCACCCCAGCGTGATTGACTATTACCTGCAACTGCTGCCGGGTATTCCGTTCTCTCACGCCCGCGATCGCCTGTTGCTGCTCTCAACCTACGATTCATCACTCAGTCCCCTGAGTCAAAAAATTCTCGATCGTCCCCGGCTTCTAGAGCGCATTCGTCATGCTGTGCAGCGCGATCG
>DATNQS010000707.1:0-7387 GCA_036703925.1 Candidatus Sericytochromatia bacterium | reverse complement strand
GACCAACCGACAAAGACGAAGCGATCGCGTTTCAGCCAATCGTCGAGAACGTCAAACGCCCCTCGATTCGCTGGCGCGCGTCCGACAGCTATAGTCATAGGGTCAAATCCTCTAGCTTTAGTAAAATTGCAGACTCTCCATCACAATGTTTCCAGAGAGGGAGTGAATTCATATGTCTATACATAATAGGAGAAATCAGAAATTTAACAAAGCGACACGTACAATCTCAGTTAAATTAACTTGGTCTAATTATCGCTACACACCCTTGACAATCAGACGTTTAGTGGTTTGAAGTTATTACACGATCGCTCTAAACACTCGCTTACCATCATCAATGCTTGCAAATTAGTAGGCAATTATACCTGTTACCAGCTCGGTTATGAGCGAGCGCGGCAGCTTTGTCGCATTTTGATACAAAGAAACCGTAGAAATTTGACACAAAATTAAACAAAAGTTAATTATTGCCCCACACACTACTGTCAAGTGTCTTAAGAGATGTATTGCAGCACTGAAAACCGTCGCAAGCAGAGACAGTAACCGACATCCGTTAAGATAGGGATCTGCGATCGTTGTGGCTAAATATGACTGCACAAACCACTGCTTCTGAAACGAGTGTCTTGCGTCAACTGGTAATTGGTTCACGCCGATTCAGCAATTACTGGTGGGCAGTGATTGTTTCTACTGGAGCGCTAGGCTTTTTACTGTCCGGCATTTCAAGTTATCTCCACGTCAATCTGCTGCCGTTTTCTGATCCGACCCAGCTAGTCTTTATCCCACAGGGTATTGCTATGGGCTTTTATGGGCTGGCTGGCACCCTTTTTAGCCTCTACCTATGGCTAACGATCTTTTGGGATGTCGGCGGCGGCTACAACGAATTTGACAAGCAAAAAGGGGAAGTAAAGATTTTTCGCTGGGGCTTCCCTGGCAAGAACCGCAAAATTGAGCTGATCTGCAAAATTGCTGATGTGCAGGCAGTCAAGGTAGATTTGCGAGAAGGCTTAAACCCTAAGCGCACGCTGTCTTTACGAGTGAAAGGCAAGCGTGATGTACCACTTACACGCGTTGGTCAGCCGCTATCACTGTCACAGCTAGAAAATGAGGGAGCCGAACTCGCTCGCTTTTTAAGTGTGCCCCTCGAAGGATTGTAGGGAAAGGCTTTGATTGCTCATGTCATAATTGGTTGTTTCGGTTCAGATTAGGTGATTTGATATGTTCAGGACTTTGCGACAGTGGCTTGTTTTGATGGTCGTCACCAGCGCGATCGTCTTAGGTGGATGTTCGCCCCAGGGGGGAGCGCAATCGTCTGCTGCCAGCCCTTCGCCAACACAAACAGCATCGACCCCAGTGACTCCGGCAAGCAGCCCTCAGACGGCAGGACTCCCCCGGCTTAATGGCACAGCAACAGTGGCGCTCGTCGTTAAGGGCAGCACTATTACGGCTGAAATTGACGGTACCAATGCACCAATTACGGCAGGGAACTTTGTAGACCTGGTGCAGCGTGGTGTTTACAACGGGTTAGTCTTTCACCGAGTCGTGCGCGAACCACAGCCCTTCGTTGTGCAAGGCGGCGATCCGCAGAGTAAAAACCCGAACTTTCCGCCCGAACAACTGGGTACCGGTAGCTTTACCGATCCGGCGACCAGTCAACCGCGTTATGTACCGTTAGAGATTTTACCTGTAGGAGCAAAAGCTCCGGTGTATAGCAAAACGTTTGCGGATGCTGGCATTACTGCAAAGCCAAAGCTGACTCATAAGCGGGGTGCCCTGGCAATGGCACGATCGCAGCCGCCCGATTCTGCGTCCTCACAGTTTTACATCACACTGGCTGATATCAACTTTTTGGATGGCAACTATGCTGTGTTTGGCTATGTCACACAAGGTATGGAGACGGTAGACAAGATTCAGCAGGGCGATCGCATTGAATCTGCAAAGGTGGTGAAAGGGCTGGAGAACCTGAAGACTGAGGCAAAGTCTTAGGTTAGAAAAGGATAAAGGCGGCAAGGTAAAGGCTGAAGCGAGGAAGCAATTTTATCCTTCAGCCCTCTTAGCCTTCCCAAAACTATGGACGTTGTGGTGACTGGCATCGGTCTAGCTTCGGCGTTGGGTTCGCTAGACGAAACCTGGAAGTGTTTACTTGCAGGCGAATCAGGTATCCAGCAACAGCAACCCTTCCCCACGTTAGCGCCCTGTCCACTGGCGCTCGTTGGAAACCAACCCGCTGCTTTAGCCGAGTTAACGCAACGCGTAACAGCAGCAGCGCTCAAGGATGCTGGCTTGCTGCCGCCATTAAATGATTGTGCGATCGTAGTGGGTTCGAGCCGAGGCAATCAGGCAGAATGGGAACGCCTAATGCGAGCACACTGGAAGCAAGAAACTAGTGTGCCTGATGTCAGCAGCTACTCAGCTTTTAACCCCTCAAACTGGCTGGAGACGCTGCTTCATGCCGCTGCGATCGTCGCTGCCCAATATGTGCAAACGACTGCTAGTGTGCAAGCGCCAATGGCAGCCTGCGCAACTGGACTCTGGTCGATCGCCCAGGGCTTTGAGCTGATTCGTACCGGGCAGTATGAACGTGTGCTTGCAGGGGCGATCGAAACACCGATTACGCCCCTGACACTGGCAGGTTTCGCGCAAATGGGAGCGTCCGCACGGACTGGAGCATATCCCTTTGATCGCAGTCGAGAAGGGTTGGTGCTGGCTGAAGGCGGAGCCATCCTGGTGGTAGAAGCAGCCGATCGGGCAACGCAGCGCAATGCTCCCATCTATGGTCATATTTTGAGCGCTGGGTTAACGGCAGATGGCTACCATGTCAGTACACCAGAGCCAGGAGGTCGTATGGCGATCGCTGCCATTCAACAATGCTTACAACGAGCCAACCTTGATGCAGCAGCGATTGACTATATTCATGCCCACGGCACGGCAACCACGCTGAACGATCGCAATGAGGCACATTTAATTCAGACTCTTTTCCCAGAGGTGCCAGTTAGTTCTACCAAGGGAGCTACTGGTCATACGCTCGGCGCGTCAGGTGCAGTCGGCGCTGCCTTTTGTTTGATGGCACTAAAGCACCAACGATTGCCGCCTTGTGTAGGTTTAAAGCAGCCAGAGTTTTCACTTAATTTTGTGATGCAGCCGCAGCCCTGCCTCGTTGATACCGTTCTCTGCCTCAGCTTTGGTTTTGGTGGGCAAAATGCCGCAATCGCTTTTGCTGCATCGGCAAGGGAGGAAGGCAGCGCCCATCAGCAGCAGCAGCAGGCAAGGAACTTCAATGATTAAATTTGCGTAGGCTAACAGCTAGCCTCGTATTAAATTGGCTCTAAGTGCATCCAGCATACTTTGTTAGGGCATAGCATTGCTGTGCCCCAGTCCACTTAATCAGTGGCAATCGTAAACTACACCCGCTTTAGAGGCTAGCAGTTTTACCTGTTTCTGCCTGGGTCGGAATCGCTTGCACGTTGCTGTAGCCCATGCTGCTAGCAATCTCACGCAGAAGCGAAATCTGATCTTCAAAATCTAGCCCTTCAATCTGCCCGAGAGCATTGTTGACAGGCTGATCCGCCTGATAGTCACCTGGCATACCGACGACACTTTGTCCCATTGCTTGCGCCCAAGCGTACCAAACCATAAGCTGATTATTCTCTTTCAACGCACCATAAGCATGGGAGTAATCCGTATCTGCGCCATTAACAATTTCTCGCATCACATCAAGCTGTCGATCGTGAGACAAGCGATAGAAATCATCCATCAACAGAGGGGCTAACTCTGGCTCTGTTGCAGCAGGAGCAGCAGGAGTCACCGAATCTCCCATTTTTTTGTACACCAGGTATAGCAACGCTAGCTTGGCATCAACATCTAACTTGTTGTAAGCGTTAAGTACACCCTGAGTATGCTCGGGAAGATAGGCAGATGATGACACATTTTGGCTGGCAGATTGAGACATAAAAATACTCCACGTGCATGTTTCTCCTAATGGTGTATCGAACTTTACAATTTCTATCGCCCTTCCAAAGGCTGAGGTTCAACCTTTAGAAGGGTAAATCTAAGTCTCTCGTGGGAGTGAGAAGCAGAATCTACCCAAAGGGGTTCAGCTAAAGAGCGATCGCTTTGTTACTGTAGCCACATTAGTTAAACGGTTCTAACAAGGAGTCTTATATGTCTGAAGTTAATAATGCCTCTACGTCTGAAAATTATGATGCTCAACAAACGGTTGAGGAAATTCAAGAGGGCGATCGTAAAGCCCCTACTGCAAATGTAGAGGCTGATTACGAAGCATCAAAGCAGTTTAGCACTAGCGCGATTGATAGCACCGAGGCGGGCGCTGCGGCAGCTGAGGCAGCAACCGCACCAAAATTTGCTGTTCCCAAGCCTGATGAAACGCTTTCTAGCCTTGACTCTACGAGCCTTGACTCTACGGGCAATCCAGACGCTTATAAAGATATGGCAAAAGATGTGATGCCAGCAGAAGCCTCCTCTGGTGCGAGTACAGATGATTTGTATCAAAAGGCGTTGGAAAAAGGCAAACCTGGCGCGTAAGTCTGCCATACACGCTTAATTCAGTTTCGAAGTAGAGGGGTTGGCGATTGTCAATCCCTTTGTTGTGTTGGGAGGACAGCTTATCAGTGCGATGCTTTCTGCGCCAAACCGCTTTCTGGCAGGGCTTTCCCGTCTTCCAGACATCCAAATGTACCAGGGAGTACAATTTGTTGGTGTAAAAGCCGTTTAATGACTGGTTAGGGCGCGATCGCGCAGGCTGTGAAGTAGCGTTAGGACTTCAGGTAGCTCCAAAAACGGTAATTTCAAGACGTGGTTTCAAGCCAGCGCAAATTGCCCTGCTGAGACAAGCCGCTCCCATTTTCCCTTCAGCATCCACAACTCAACAACTGTTTAAGAGGAGTGTAGACATGACTCGGTTCGATCGTCGTCAGTTTCTGATTTATGGTTCAGCCGCCTTGGGCAGCAGCGTGTTGTTCAATGCCTGTGCCAGCCCTCCAAGCACTACCAGCAACACTGCATCACCCTCTCCAGCAGCATCGCCTAACGCAGCTGGGTTTAAGGCAGCAATGGTTTTACCAGGAATCATCACTGACAAAGCCTGGAACCAAGCAGGCTATACCGGACTAGAAGAAATCAAGTCCAAATTAGGAGCCGAAACTGCCTACGTTGAAAAAGTCGGGCAAGCAGACCAGGCAGAGGCGTTATCTGATTTTGCACGGCGTGGTTTCAATCTCGTCTACGCGCACGGGGGGCAATTTGATGCTGCTGCCAAGCAGATTGCCGCTCAGTTTCCAAAAACATTTTTTGTCGTTGTCAATGGTGCTGCTACTGGCACCAATGTGGCTTCGCTACGGCTCGACAACCTGCAAGTTAGCTATCTCTGCGGTATTCTCGCTGCTTCAGTCAGCAAGTCGGGCAAGCTCGCTTACATTGCTGGACAGGAATTTTTGGCGACCCAAGAAGAGCTACGTGGCTATACGTTAGGCGCAAAATCGATTAATCCAGCGATTCAAATTGCCTCCACCTTTACAGGTGACTGGAACGATGCCGCAAAAGCCAAAGAAGCTGTGAATGCGCTCGTTTCCGCAGGAGCCGATGTGGTTTACCCGTGGCTCGACAATGCAGCACCAACGGCATTGAAGACGGCTGAAGAGAAGGGAGCCTACACAATCGGCAATACCGTTGATCAATTTGACGTTACACCCAAAACGATTCTTACCAGTGCCGTGAAACGGATTGATCTGGCGATCGGTAAACTTGCGGCTCTCTCAGCCAAAAACGAACTCAAAGGTCAGCTCTATTCGTTAGGTTTAGAAGAACCAAAAATCTTGTACCTGGGCAAATATGGCGCTTCTGTTCCTCAAACGCTACAAGATAAAGTGAAGTCAACTCAAGAAGCAATCCTGGCGAAAAAGATCACCTTTGAAAGCTGCTCGGAAGGTGGTAAAGATACTCGCTGTGTTAAAGGAGCATAAAGGGAAGCGAGAAGAGGGTTGGGGAAAATGGAGATGCAGGAGACGTAGAGGAAGTTTTGAGTTTAGTTTGTCTTCGACCTTTTACCGTCTGCTCTTAACCCTATGCATTCCTCACCCCTCACCCCTCAAGCCTCATCGCCCTACCTCCGCCTCGAAAACATCACCAAACGCTTTGGCAACTTTACGGCTAATGACGGCATCAATCTAGAAATCCAAACGGGCGGCATTCATGCCCTGCTGGGCGAAAACGGTGCAGGCAAGACGACTCTGATGAATGTTCTGAGCGGGCTGTATCGTCCAGATGCGGGGCAGATTTATCTCAGTGGGCAGCCTGTCAGCATCACGTCTCCGACGGTGGCGATTCAGCAGGGAATTGGCATGATTCACCAGCACTTTATGCTGGTACCGCAGTTGTCAGTAGCTGAAAATATCATTCTGGGTACGGAAACAGCGTTGCGTCTGAACCTGCGGCAGAAAGCGCAGACGATCGCGGCAATGGCAGAAGCCTATGGTCTGGCGATCGATCCCTTTGCTAAAGTGAGCGATTTGCCAGTTGGCGCGCAGCAGCGGGTCGAAATTCTAAAAGCATTGTACCGTCAGGCAAA
Organism: Candidatus Sericytochromatia bacterium; assembly: GCA_036703925.1. Classification (GTDB taxonomy): domain Bacteria; phylum Cyanobacteriota; class Cyanobacteriia; order Leptolyngbyales; family Leptolyngbyaceae; genus Stenomitos. The sequence continues at coordinate 813 of DATNQS010000707.1, read as the reverse complement.
GCTGCTGATTTTAGATGAGCCAACGGCAGTCTTAACGCCACCAGAAATCAAAACGTTTTTTACTGTGTTGCGTCAGCTAGCTGCGAAAGGGCACACAATTATTTTCATCAGCCACAAGCTCGAAGAAGTGCTGAGTCTGTGTGATGCTGTGACAGTCTTACGGCGGGGGCAGGTCGTTGCTACTACAACTACAGACGGTGCAAATCGCCAGGATTTGGCACGCCTGATGGTGGGTCGTGAGGTACTGCTGCAGGTAGACAGAGCTGCTGGAACCGTTCCGTCCAGGGCAGACGATCGCCCTGTGTTAGAGATTCAAAATTTACACGTCAGTGACGATCGCGCCCTGGCAGCCCTAAAAGGTGTTTCGTTGCAATTGCGGGCAGGGGAAATTCTGGGCGTAGCGGGTGTGGATGGCAATGGTCAACGTGAACTAGCAGATGCGATCGCCGGTTTGCGCCCTGCCACTCAAGGCACAATCACACTCAACGGCATCGACATCACTCATTGGTCAGCGCTACAGCGGGTCAAGCAACTCAAGCTCGGTTACATCCCTGAAGATCGTCAGCAAATGGGTCTGGTGATGCGCTTTAGCATTGCGCGTAATTTGATCCTCAAAGCCTTTCAGCGGTTGCCCTTCTGTCGCCACTGGCTGTTGCAACGAACGGCGATCGACACGCACGCCAACACCGCTATCCAGGCCTTCGATATTCGGGCAACGAGCGGCAACCTACGGGTAAACCAGCTTTCGGGCGGCAATCAGCAAAAAGTAGTGCTGGCGCGAGAACTAGCAGGCGCACCAGCCTTGATTATTGC